>JAYUCZ010000160.1:0-3925 GCA_043740065.1 Thiobacillaceae bacterium
CATTGCGCTGCGCACCTGGTGCATACCGGCGCGCCGCTGTCGATGCAGATGCTCAACACCACGCAGATGGCGATCATCGAAGCGATCGAGGATGCCCGCATCGAAGAACTTGCCTGCCGCGATTTTCCCAATATGCGCGCTTCGTGGCTGGCGCTGCACCCGCCATTGAATACGGCTGAACCGCAAAGCGCGGGCGACCTGCTCAACCGGCTGGCGAGGGCGCTGCTCGACCTGAACTCGACCGATCCGCATCCGTGGGTGCAGCAAGGCGTGGCCTTGTTCCGCGCCGAACCTGATCTCTCGACCAATCAGGTGAGTTGGAACATCGGCGTGGAACTGGCGCATACGCTGGGACAGATTCCGCTGCCCGAATTCAATGTGCGCACTGACGTGCTGCGCGCCATCTCCCGCGACGACAACCGCACCGTGTGGGAGTCTGAAGAATACGACCTCGATGCGGCGCTGGAAGCGACCTGGGGCGGCAAACAAACACGCAAGACCGTCTCCGTGATGGAAATGGTCAACGAGACCAACAACGAATACGCAGGCGACGATGCCGAAGAAATCTGGGTGCTGGAAACGCCGTTTTATCTCGATCAAGAGGGCGTAACCATCAACGAGCTGGAAGGCCGTCCGCCGATTTCTGACCCCTACCACTACAACGAGTGGGATTATCAGATCCAACTGGAGCGCCCAAGCTGGGCGACAGTGCTGGAACGTCATCCGCCGCTGGGCGAGCTCGCGCTGATCGAAAAAATCATCACCGATAACAAGCCGGTCATCTCGCGCCTGAAGTTCCTGATCGAATCCATGATCCCGCAAGCCATGCAGCGCATCCGTCGGCTAGAAGACGGCGACGAACTCGATATCAATGCGGCGATTCGCGCCATGATCGACATCCGCATGGGACAGCAGCCCGACACCCGCATCATGATGCGCCACAAACGCAACGTGCGCGATCTGGCGGTGATGGTGCTGCTCGATATGTCGGAGTCGTCCAACGATAAAGTACGCGGCCACGATTACAGCATCATGGATTTGACGCGCTCGGCCACGGTGCTGCTGTCGGATGCGCTCGACAAAATCGGCGATCCGTTCGCGCTGCACGGCTTTTGCTCGGATGGCCGTCACGACGTGCATTACTACCGCTTCAAGGATTTTGACCAACCCTACAACGATCTGGTGAAAGCGCGTCTGGCCGGGCTGAAAGGCTCGTACTCCACGCGCATGGGCGCGGCGCTGCGCCACGCTGGCGCACAACTCAAGCTGCAACCCAAAGCCAAGAAAATCCTCTTCGTTATCACCGACGGCGAACCTGCCGACAACGACGTGCGCGATCCGCAATATTTGCGCTTCGACACCAAGCGCGCAGTCGAAGAGCTGGCGCGTGAAGGCATCACGGTTTACGCCTTGAGCCTCGATCCGCACGCCGATCAATATGTCTCGCGTATCTTCGGTGCCAAGAATTTCACCGTGCTCGATCAAGTCGAACGCCTGCCAGAAAAATTGCCGATGCTGTACATGGGGTTGACGCGATGAGCGACCGCCCCGCGCATATCACGCTGCGCACCTTCGTTTTTATGGACGCGCTGCAACCGCAACTCGCGTCCTATCTTGCTACGTCATCGCAGGGCTTTTTGCCGGTGCCGGGTGATGCCTGCCTGTGGGTCGAAGTCTCGCCCGGCATGGCGGTACATCGGCTGTCCGACATTGCCCTGAAAGAAACCAGCGTGCATCTGGGCGAGCAGGTGGTGGAGCGTTCGTTCGGCTCGATGGAAATCCATTACCGCAACCAGAGCGAAGTGATGGAAGCGGGCAACACCATTTTGCGGCAGTTGAACACCACCGTGGATGCGCGTATGGCCTGCAAAATCCACTGGAACGAAATCATCTGCGGCATGACCCCGGATCACACCACGCTCATCAACCGCCAGTTGCGCAAAGGCTCGATGATCCTGCCCGGCAAGACCATGTTCATTCTCGAAGTCGAGCCTGCGGGTTACGCCGTCTATGCCGCCAACGAAGCCGAAAAAGCCGCACATGTCACGCTGGTAGACGTCAAGCCGTTTGGTGTTTTTGGACGCTTGACCATGATGGGATCCGAAGCCGAAGCCGCAGCGGCGCAAAGCGCGGTGGTGAAGGCGATCGACAATCTCAACAAACAAGCCCGCCGGATCACGGAGGGTTGAGATGACGTTGCATCTCGATGGCAGCGATCCTGCTGACATCGCGCACGCGGCGGACATTTTGCGGGCAGGCGGACTGGTCGCGTTCCCCACCGAAACCGTTTATGGATTAGGCGCGGATGCTGCCAACGATGCAGCTGTGGCGAAGATTTTTGCCGCCAAAAACCGGCCTGCCGATCATCCTCTGATCGTTCACATTGCATCCGCAGATGAACTACCGCATTGGGCGCGCGACATCCCCGAAGTAGCCTGGCAACTGGCCGCACAATTTTGGCCCGGCCCGCTGACGCTCATCCTGAAACGCGCGCCCGGCATCGCAACGGCGGCGGCAGCCGAATACGACAGCATCGGCCTGCGCGTCCCCGGTCATCCGGTTGCGCTGGCATTGCTCAAGGCTTTTGGCGGCGGGATCGCCGCACCCTCGGCCAACCGCTTCGGTCGCATCAGCCCCACTTGCGCCGCGCATGTGCTGAGTGAGCTGGATGGGCGGATTGATGCCGTGATCGACGGCGGCGCGTGTGCGGTGGGGCTGGAATCGACCATTCTGGATTTGAGCGGCTTGAACTCCCCCGGCGCACGCCCCAAAGTGCTGCGCCCCGGCGCGGTGACTGCCATGCAACTGACCGCAGTCGTCGGTGAACTGGACAGCACAACCGTGTTTGCTACGCCCGCGCCCGGCACGCTGGAAGCGCACTACGCGCCCAGCACACCCTTGCGTCTGGTGGAATCCACCCGCTTGCAAGCCGAGGTGATGCGCTGCGAAAAAACCGTTGCCGTACTCGCGCACAGCGTAGCCGTTGCCGGGCAAGCTCAATGGATAAAAATGCCCAACACCGCCACCGCCTATGCGCACGATTTATATGCCCACTTGCGCGAAGCCGATGCGGCGGGCTGTGCGATCATCCTTGTCGAACAACCGCCCACCACGGCGGAGTGGGCAGCGGTGAACGACCGACTGCGCCGTGCAGCATTCGGGTCTGGCTCGCCGCAAGATTCACGCTGATTTAAACAATTAAACCAAGGACAAACCCATGACCAACAAAATGACCTACGCCGGATTTAACCAAGACAAACACGGCATCACCATGATAGGGCGCGTGGTGCTCGATGGCTGGCTTTTTGGTTTTATCCCCGAAACAGAAGACTGCGCGGGCTGGGACTTGGGACGGATGCAGGTGCTGATGGAAAAGGTCGAAGCCGAATGGGACAAGTACGGCAATGTACCCAGCCGCCTGCCCGATGAATTACGCGCCCGCCACAGCGAGATTTACGCGCGCGCGACCACAGAGGCGCGGGCAAAAGGCTGGGATCCCGAGCTGGGCGACGACGACTGAAAGCCTCGCCAAGCTGAGTTAGGCCGTAACCAGAGATGCGCTGCCAAAACGCGCCGCCAGTGCCGCCAAGCCGCTTTCCTTGCTGGGGTGGATGTTGTCAATGCCGATGACCTTGTCGAGTCCGGCGCGGCCTAATGCCTCGCGCACCGGTTTTTTTAGTCCGGCCAGCATCAGGGTTACGCCTGCCACCTTCAGCTCTCCGGCCAGCGCGCGCAGTTTTTCCTCGCCGGTGGCGTCGATGCGGTTGATGCCGTTGCCGAGGACGAGCAGCGCACGGGCGCGGGGAAACTGCGATAACGCCTTCAAGACCGCCTCTTCAAAAAACGAGGCGTTGATGAATACCAGCGAGGCATCGAAGCGCAGCACCACATAGTCTTCGCTGATCGGTGGCAGATCGTGGCTGGC
>JAYUCZ010000161.1:0-3920 GCA_043740065.1 Thiobacillaceae bacterium
CATCACGAAACAGTCTTTGTAGTGGCTGCATTCGCTGCCCAGGCAATTGTCACGGCTGGAAACGGCGTATTGCCAGGCAGTGGCATCTTCGGGAATGCCTTCGGCTTCGGCGCGGTCACCACTTGAGCTGATTTTGGCAAAGCTGGCGATTTTGGCCAGCCACTTCGGATCGTCGCGATTGGCGAAGCGGCCATCGCTGAGATTGCGTTCCAGATGATGATGGCAGACGTAATTGGCGCGTCCCTTAAGCAAGGCCACTTTGACCGGGGATTTGAGCGCCCGGCGCGTGGCAGGCAAATCGCGGTGAAACAGCTGATCCTGCAGCGCCTTGGTGCCGGTGGAAATGACCACTTTTCCCCCCGACAGCAAGGCAGGAATAAGATAGGCGAGTGTTTTGCCGGTGCCGGTGCCCGCTTCGGCCAGCAACACACCGTTGTCAGCAATCGCGCGTTCGACGGCTTCGGCCATGGCCAGCTGCTGCGGGCGCGAACGCCAGCCGGGCAGCTCATCGGCACACGCGCCTTCAGGGGAAAATATGCGTTTCAGATCAGACATGTTTAAATCGGAATTTGGGGCGAAGTGTAACATTCAGCCCATGACGACCCGATTTGTATTTCCTTTAGTTGCACCGGCTTTCTGACGCTAGATATACGGACATCATCGATCGCCTCCTGCCATGCGCGCTTTCCTGCTCTGCCTGCTGATATCGGGATTTCCTACTTGGGTCCACGCTGAAATAGCCCAGATGGAGATGCGCCCGCGAATTTACGCCAGCGCCGAATACCTGGCGGGGCAGCACGACAAACCGGCGGTGTTGCTGCTGCACGGATTTTTGCAGACGCGCGAATTTCCGACTGTTGCCACACTGGCGCGAGGCCTGCATGACGCAGGCTACGCCGTGTTGTCCCCCACCCTCAGTCTGGGCATTCCCAACCGCCAGCAAAGCCTGGCGTGCGAGGCGGTGCACCGCCACAGTATGGACGATGATGTCAGCGAAATTGCGCGCTGGGTTGGCTGGCTGAAGTCACGCGGTCATCGCTCGATTGTGCTGGTGGGACACAGCTTTGGCAGCTTGCAACTGTTGGCTTATTTAAACGCCCAGCCGGACAAAACTATCAAAGCCTATATTGGGGCGTCGCTGATCGAAACCAAAGTCGGCGCGACGCCCCGCCCCGCCCTGATTGCACAACTGGAAAACCGCGCGCTGAGCACAAGGCAGGCACTGGTTACCCAGAGTCTGTCTCTTTGTAAAAAATACACGTCGGCGCCACACGGGCTGTTGTCCTACGTCCGCTGGGACCAGGCGCGTACCTTGGCCGCCGTAAAAAATGCGCCCGTAAAAATGCAGCTCATCATGGGCGATACGGACAACATAATCGAGCATAATTGGATCATGGCGCTGCAACATGTACACACCCCCATGGTGGTCATCCCTGGCGCCAACCATTTCATGGATGGGGCGCACGAGTTTGAGTTACTGGAACAAACGCTCGCTTTTCTGGATCGCATGGATAAGGCGCCTACCCGATGAAATGGCACGCGCTCGTTTCGATCAGGCAGATTGCGCTCGGATTCATTACCAGTCTGCTGGTCATGATGATCCTGATCGCTGGATTTGCCGCCTATCAAACGCGAAGCGTCACCCAGGATATGAAACAGGCCAACCACGACGCAGCACAGTCTGAGCTCGCTGCAGCGGTCGAGCGATTGTTGCGCCGCACGGAAAATCAGACAGAAAAACTGTCGCACTGGGACGAAACGCGGCAACAACTGGTGTTGCCCGAGTATTACCCCTACTGGCGCGACCAGCGGGTTTATGAAAGTGGCATGTTGCCCAGCCACTTTACCCGGGCAGCGCTATACACCGCATCGGGCACATTGCTGGCCCCCAGCCCAAAGGAACATCGCTTTCCCGCCAGGCTGCCAGCCAAGGCCGGGCCGCACGAACCCACCAGTTGGCTCGTCAACGAAGCCGGCACGATTGTGATGTTCCAGTCATTCCCTATCTACAACGACGAGGGGCGCCAGACCTTGCTTGGTGTCGGCCTGCTACGGCTCGATTTCATGCCCGAACTATTGCGTCGTGAGAACTTTCGCTTTGCGGATAAAGACAGCGTCGGGCTGATGCTGAAAGCCAACGAAACCTTACCCGTGTCGCAGCTGTTATCGCAATTGAGCTTCGACACGCTGGCAAACCCGGAGCAGTCCCGCTTCCAGACTATTTTGTCGCGCACGCTGCTTGCTTTGTTTGCACTGCTGACGGCGGCGGCTCTGGTGGGATTTGTCATTTATAACCGCTTGCTGGTGCGACCGCTGGGGTGGCTATCGCAGGAAATCGATGCCATGCAACAGGGCCATTCAAGCCATCGCCTTGCGCGCGCCCAGCCCATGTGCATCACGGAACTGGAAAATATCCGCCGGTCGCTCTACAACTATCAGCTTCAGCTGCGCGATTTGCACGGCTCGCTTGAGCACCAGAATCGGGAGTTTCACTCCCAGGCGCGACAGGACGCGCTCACTGGAAGCTACAACCGGCGTGCCTATGAGGAAGACTGGGCACATTTCCTCCGGGAGCTGAAGGCTACCCCGCAGGGCGTTGCCTATCTGCTTTTCGACTGCGACCGTTTCAAGACCATCAACGACACCTATGGCCACGCCAAGGGCGACCGCGTCCTCACCATCGTCGCCAATGCACTGACCATGGCGCTCCGAGCCAACGACCGTCTGTACCGACTGGGCGGCGACGAATTTGCCACCTTTCTGTCGAACACCACGCCCGCCCAGGCCAAGCAGATCGCCCAACGCTGCCAAAGCCTGATCGAGGCGGCGCATTTCGACGATCTGGAAATCCGCGAGCCGATCGGCATCAGCATCGGCGTGGCTTTTTGCCCGGCGGAAAACGCCGAACAAGTGGATGAACTGCCCAAACAGGCTGACATCGCCATGTATACCGCCAAGCAACCGGGGCGCACCCGCATCGCACTGTTCGGCGAGGACACCGAGCGTGCATCGCAGACCCTGGTAGCCAGCCGCGAGACCAGTGCCCTGTTCCAGGCGCTGGCCACGCCGGGCATGATCGAGATGCACTACCAGCCCATCTACGCCTTGCCCGGGCGCCAGGTGGATTACTACGAGGCACTGGCACGCATCCGTCATCGCGGCGAGTTGATCATGCCGGGCGCATTCCTGCCGGTCATCAGCAGTCGCCGCCTGGAAACCGAGTTCGACATGGCGGTGCTGCATCAAATCGATGCGGATATTGCTACGCAGCAACTGCCGCCTGGCACAGGCATTTCGATCAATATTTCCGCCCAGAGTATTTCCCGTCCGGAAGTCATTGCCCACCTGATGGAGTTGTCCCGTCACAATGTGCGCCACCCCCTGATGCTGGAGATCACGGAAACCTCGTTGATCACGCAGATGGACGAAGTAAGCACTTATCTGGAGTTACTCCACACAGCCAACTTCCGTATTGCCATGGACGATTTCGGCACCGGTTATTCTCCCCTGCGCTATTTGGTTGATCTGCCGGTCGACGTGGTCAAGTTCGACATATCGCTGGTGAATAAACTGGCTGAAGACAACCGCGCCGGGCAGGTGGTTGCGGACTTCGCCCGCATGATGGGTGAAGTGGGCTATTCACTGGTGGCTGAAGGGGTGGAAAGTGAAGTGGTGCTTCAAAAAGTGGAGAGCCTGGGAATTGCCCACGCACAGGGATTTTTGCTGGGGAGACCGGTTCCGCTGGCCACGCTGGCCGCGACCCTTGCAGCACAGGACGCTGTGTCGTCTGTGAGCTGAATCCCAGCGGCTTAGCAGCCTGTCAGACTTGAAGTAAATCGGCTGCAAATCCGCCTGGCCGGTTCATATTTCGCCGCTTTCTTGGGCAATAAAACGACTATTGCCCGGCGAAACCGTCAAAA
>JAYUCZ010000162.1:0-1536 GCA_043740065.1 Thiobacillaceae bacterium
CGGGCAGTGCCTTTGCGCTGGAAAATGAACAGCGCCCACAGCACGGCAATCGTGATAGGAATGATGAAGCGCTTTAAGGCCGGACTGGCGATTTGCAAGCCTTCTACGGCGGACAGGACGGAAATGGCCGGGGTGATGACGCCATCGCCATAGAACAGCGCGGCACCAAAAATTCCCAGCAGCATGACGGTGGCACGCGTCTTTCCGGTGTCATCCAGCTTGCGCAGCGCCAGCACCATCAAGGCCATGATGCCGCCTTCGCCACGGTTGTCTGCACGCATGATAAAGGCAACGTATTTGAACGATACGACGATTATCAAAGACCAGAAAATCAGCGACAGAATGCCCAGGATATTCTCTGCATTCAGCGGCACCGGGTGTAGGCCGCCAGTGAAAATCGTATTCAGCGTATAGAGGGGACTGGTACCGATATCGCCATAGACGATACCGATGGCGGCGAGCGACAGTCCGGCCAGACGCGTTTTATCGGTTGGTGTGTTCATGTGTTTGGATGCTTGGATAGCCTGGAATTGGATCGGTCAGCGCTTGGGTGCGGGTGCAAGAGAGCCGGTTTCGGGACGGTTGAGGCGACTTAATATGCCACATATTCAAGTGCGTTGTTGGAATGTGTGTCAATCCAGATGCGCACGCAGAGGCCTCCGTTGACGTACCGGTCTATGCGCCACGGGTGCCGACGGTTAAAATGGCGCGTGAAATCAGCTGGCTGTGTAACGACTTGAGTTGATCGAGCTTATTCAAAGTTTTGAACTCAATCTCACCACTCAATCTCACCCTGGAATGAGACCTACCGTATGCGTGAAACCACCCAGCTCAAGGCCGATGCCCTCGGCGTAAGCGAATCTGTTGTGATGGGCGTGGCCGGTACCGCGCCCGCTTTCAGTATCGCCGCCACCACCGCTACGCTGATTGCCGCTGTCGGGGCGTTGGCCCCCGCCAGCCTGCTGTATTGCGGCTTGATCATGTTCGGCGTCTCGTTTGCCTATCTGCACCTTAATCGCAGTAACCCGAATGCCGGGGCGTCTTACGCCTGGGTGGGCGCGGCGTTCAATCCGGTGCTCGGCTTTTTTGCTGGCTGGGCCTTGCTGGTGGCCTCGGCGGTGTTCATGGTGTCAGGCACGATTCCCGCCGCCACGGCCACCTTGCTGCTGATTAAACCCGCTCTGGCCAACGACCCGGCCACGGTGACCCTGGTCGCGGCAGGCTGGCTGCTGGCGGTCAGCGCTGTGATTGTCAAAGGCATCAAGCCGACCAGCTATACCCAGATTGTGATGACCGGTATTGAAGTCGGCGTGCTGGTCGTCATTATCATCGCGGCGCTCATTCAGTATGCCGCACACCCGGCGCACGCGGTCTCGCTGGACTGGTTCTCCATCACCCAATTCACCCCGCAGCTGTTTGCCACCGGCGCGCTCACCGCCCTGTTTTTTTTCTGGGGCTGGGATGTTACCGTCAACCTCAATGAGGAAACGCGGGATGCTGCCAACACCCCCGGGCGCGGTGCAGTGATGGCGATGG
>JAYUCZ010000163.1:0-3872 GCA_043740065.1 Thiobacillaceae bacterium
GCTGATGCTGGGTTTTTTGCTGCGTTTTCCCTTCCTGCTCCTACGCCGGTTAACCCCTCCATGAAAGCCAAGATGAAAACCAAACCCGCCGCGCCAGCGATCCATGCCCCGCATCCACCCCTTACCGACTATTACGCCAACGAGCAGGAGCGGCGCGGTTTCGTCGGCACGCTGTTTGACCGCACCGCATCCGATTACGACCGCATCGACCGCTTGCTGGCGTTGGGCAGCGGCCCCTGGTATCGCAACCAGGCCTTGCGGCGGGCGGGACTAACAACCGGCATGCGCGTTGTCGATGTCGGCGTTGGCACCGGGCTGGTGGCGCGTGAAGCGGTGAAACTGGTGGGCGATCCCGCGTTAGTGGTGGGGATCGATCCCAGCGTCGGCATGATGTCGGCGGCCAATTTGCCCGGCGTTCAACTGGTCGAAGGCCGCGCCGAAGCCATCCCTTTTCCCGATGCCAGTTTCGACTTTCTCAGCATGGGCTATGCGCTGCGCCACATCGGCGACCTATCGGCGGCGTTTGGCGAATTCCACCGCGTGCTTAAACCCGGCGGCCGCCTGTGCCTGCTCGAAATTACCAAACCCGAACGCGCCTGGAGCCAGGCACTGCTCAAAGGCTACATGCGCGGTGTCGTGCCGGTGCTGGCGCGATTGATCGGCAGCAGCGCCGAATCGGCCAAACTGTGGCGCTATTACTGGGACACCATCGAAGCCTGCGTGCCGCCGAGCGGCGTGATTGACACGCTGACCGAGGCCGGATTTACCGGCGCAAAACGGCATATCGAAACCGGCGCACTGTCGATCCTGGCAGAGTTTCAGGCAGTTAAACCCGGATAATTCTGGACGGATTAACCAGCGGTGGTTAACCCGGGGCAATGCCGGGATACTTCCGGGTCAACTGGCGCAGCCTCCAGAGCGAGAGCAGCGCGTTTTCCCTGCGGCTACTTGGTGGGAACGACGACGGCAGGCGAGACCCCCAAGCGCTTCGCACGTCGCGCAAAGCGGCGATCATCGAAGCTCATCAGTTCCGTGCAATGCCCGCTCGCCACGAGATGCAGCACATCGGCAAAATCCAACCCCTTCTGATGCCACACCAACGCATCGGCGATGCTTGACCATTCCGCCACACTGACGTTGGGCAGACCGAGCAAATGTTCGATCACCCGCACGAAATCCTTGGCCTCGAATCCATAAAAGGCGCGCAACACCCATTCGAGTTCGAGAACCACAGTCAGCGGCACAAACACCTGCGGCGACTCTGCCAGCAAACGCCGGGCAACCGGTCGCTGTTTGGCCGACTCGGCATCCGCCGGGTCATCCACATAAAAACGCGCCAGAATATTGGTATCGAGCGCGATCATTTTTTGGATTCGAGCATGGCGGCGGCAACATCAAAATCGGCCAGTCGGCGTGTGCCAGGACGCTTGCAAACCAGCATGCCGAACCCCTCTTCGGCATTGGTTTTGGCAACCTGACGCTTCACCTCCGCACGAATTACATGACCTTCGAGACTGAAATCGAGCTGACAACCCGGCTCAATGCCCAAGCGCCGCCGAATTTCTACCGGAATAACAACTTGCCCTTTATCCGAAACAGTAACGGTCAGCATGATTGCAATTTCCTCTTACTTGGTAAGAATAGTTTAGCACGCGGGGGCGTTTAAACAGGCCATCCTGGCCGGATTAACCCGAGCTGGTTAAGCCGAGGCAATGCCGGGATACTTGCGGGTCAACTGGCGCAGCCCCCACAGTGAAAGCAGCGCCCACGCACCCCCCAGCACGCCGCCTGCCAGCGCATCCAGAACTACATGCTGCTTGGTGGCCAGAGTGGAATACACGATGGCAATACACCACGCGATATTTAAAAACTGAATCAGTGGATGGGCGCGCATTTCTTTCAGTTGCACGCGCAGCCACCATGCGGAAAACACCGCGCTCGCCACATGCAGCGAAGGGCAGGCGTTACCCGGCGCATCCAGACCCTGGAGTATGTCGGCACGCTGCCCGCCCAACGACTGAAAACCATCGGGCACTGCGCTGGGCCAGAAGTAGAAAAACCCCAACCCCACCGCACACAGCGAGATGATCGACGCGCCGTAATAAACCAGTTGCCAGAAATTGGCCTGTAGCGCCACCGGCAACGCGGTATAGACCCACAGCGAAACGTAGATGCCGAATGCGACGACATGGTAAGGAATCTGGGTATCCAGCCAGGTCAGCGGCATACTGAAAACCGGATAGACGGGATGGCGCAACACATGGAAATAGACCACGAAAAACACATACATGAAGACCGTGTTGCCAAATGCCTTGAGCCACCACAAATGCACGATGCGTTCGCGCAAACCGACACGGCGGGGAGTTGGCGTTGGCCACATGGGTCGGTTCTATTCGCGTAAAGTCAGAGGCAGTTCTGTTTCGGATTGTGTCATGCCCCGCCAACTTATCAGCGAATATTTGATCATCGCTGGCGACATCTAGGCTTAGCCTGGCGTATGAACCGCTACGCCGCTCCTTCTCAAAATTCCCCTACGAAATCGCGTATCCGTTTCCGCTGGAGGTCAATAGCGAGTAATCGCGGGCTTACGTCGATGTGTTTGTAGCGTGCCATGCGGGCTGTGCCTATCCAGAATCAATGACCCGATGTTGATGTAAACAAGCGGCTGAGGCAAGATGCAGGGGTTGTTATTTTTAGGGGCTTTTTCTACAGCCTCGTTAGGCTACAGATCACGGAGCGCATATGCCATGAAAGGATGGGTTTACGTCATAACAAACAAGGCCATGCCTGGCTTGGTGAAGGTTGGCTATTCAACGAAGGATCCTGACCTCCGCGCAGAGGAACTCAACCATACCGGCTCGCCGCATCCATACTTGGTTGAGTACGAATTACTCATCGAAGAACCGTATCAAGTTGAGCAAAAAACTCACAAACTACTTTCCGCGAAACGCGAGGCGAAAGAATGGTTCCGGTGTACTCCAGAAGAAGCTGTCGCAGCAATAAAACAGATCGCTGGAGATCGCACCATCACAGAAACCTACAAACGTGCGGAAAGAGCGAAGACTGAAGCGCTGTACCAACAAGAACTTCTGGAGAGAGAGGCACTACTCAAACAGCAGCAAGCCGAACAGGAAACCGAGAATCGCTTATCGTCAGAGGAGTCTGCTATCCGTCAAAAGTACCAACAGCAATTCGAGGTAAAGTTCCCTCCACGACCGTTCTGGGTCTACTGGCTTGGTGGTTCAATCCTCGCGCTCATTGGCATATCCATGACGTTGCCGAAAATATCAGACGGTGGCGCGTTCATGCTGTCTGCAATAGGTGGTGCCATTCTTGGTGCCTTCCTACAGAACTACTTTGAAAAGGAACGTAAGCAATCAACCGAATATCTTTCCCTTGAAAGGCAGCGAGACGCGGAGCTAGAAGCAGTGAGGGCAAGGGTTGTTTCCTGTCAAGGGTGCGGCAAAAAACTCCGCTTTGATCGTGCTAAATTACTTCTTTCTAAACCGGGGCTGGCTTGGATCTGTCCATCATGCAAAGCTGTCATTTCACCGCCGCAAGCCTAACCCGCAGTTCACGCGGACGCTGCGCGATAAAGCCGCGCAGCGCCGGTGACTTCTACGTTGACGCTGTAGAAAAACCCCTTTTCAGCCAAATCATCGGTGGGCGGATTCAACTCTGAAGTGCAACGGCGTTATGGCGAGAGTGTAGCTGTTTCATAAAAACCTCATGCGGTGTTTTGAAGCCGAGGCATTTTCTTGGGCGGTGGTTGAGACGGTGCATAGCCAGTTCGATGTCGCTCAGCGTGATGGATTCGAAGGCCATTTTCTTTGGGAAGAACTGACGGATGAGGCCATTCATGTTTTCGTTGG
>JAYUCZ010000164.1:0-3869 GCA_043740065.1 Thiobacillaceae bacterium
GCATAGCCTAAAAAATACCGTAGAATAATAGCGCCGCTAGACTACTTGGCAGACGCTTGCAAAGCAGTTTACAAAACATGGTCGGCTCTGCCCGGCAGATTATTAAACACACTCTTTGGAGGAGTCTTATGCATAAGAAACTCGCCCTGCTCGCCGCAGGCGTTGCTCTGCTGAGCGCCAATGCCTTCGCCGTGTCCCACGGTGAAATCATCAGTTCCACCTGTAATTCCTGCCACGGCCCCAACGGCAAGAGCGCCGGCGCTATCCCCAGCATCGCCGGTCTGGAAAAAGCTTATATGGTCGAGGCCATGAAAGATTTCAAATCCGGCAAGCGCCCTTCCTCGGTCATGAAAAAACATGCCGTTGGCTACACTGAAGCCGAATACGCCGAAATGGGCGAATTCTTCTCCAAAATCAAATAAACCGGATCGTTAAGGAGACCTAACCATGAGTTTTAATCGTCGCGATTTTCTTAAAGTATCCGGTGCAGGCGCAGCAACCATGCTGGCTGCCGGCTGCGCCACACAAGGCGGCGCACCCGCTGCTGCTGGTGGCAACCCCAAGGTTGTTGTAGTCGGTGCTGGCTTCGGCGGCGCTACCTGCGCCAAATACCTGCGCAAGTGGGGGCCGAATATCGAAGTCACCCTGGTCGAACCCAATGACAACTTCGTATCCTGCCCGATTTCCAACTGGGTGCTGGGCGGCATGAAGACCATGGCCGACATTACCCACAGCTATGACAAACTGCCCAAGCACGGCATCAAGATGGTCAAGGACTGGGTAGTCGGTATCAACCCGACCGCCCGCACCGTCAAGCTCAAATCCGGCGGCACCCTGAACTACGACCGTCTGGTGCTGGCACCCGGTGTCGAAATCATGACCGACTTCGTCAAGGGCTACAAAGAAGCCGAAGCTGCAGGCAAAGTCGTTCACGCCTGGAAAGGCGGCCCGCAAACCGCCCTGCTGCGCAAACAGCTCGAAGCCATGCCCGACGGCGGCGTGTTCGTCATGTCGGTACCCGCCGCGCCCTACCGCTGCCCCCCCGGCCCTTACGAGCGCGCCTGTACCGTGGCCAGCTACTTCAAGAAAGCCAAGCCCAAGTCCAAGATCATCCTGCTTGACGGCAACCCGGATGTGGCCTCCAAACCCGGCCTGTTCAAGGGCGCATGGAAAGACCTGTACCCCGGCATGATCGACTACCGCCCCAACAACCTGCCTTTTGGCGTTGATGGCAACACCATGACCGTGACCACCGAATTTGACGATGTCAAGGGCAATGTGTTGAACGTGGTGCCGCGCCAGAAAGCCGGCGAAGTCTGCGAAATGGCTGGCGTGCGCAATGACAGCAACGGCATCTGGTGCGTGGTGAATCTGGCCACCTTCGAATCGAATGCCGTGCCCAACGTGCACATCATCGGCGACTCGGTGCTGTCCAACCTGCCCAAGTCCGGCCACATGGCATCCAACCACGCCAAGATCTGCGCGGCCGCCATTGTCCAAATGTTTGCGGGTCGTCAGCCCGATGCCGTGCCCGTGGTGGCCAACACCTGCTACTCCGCAGTATCCGACACCTTGGCCGGGCATGTGGCTAACGTGTTCCGCTTCGACGCGACAAGCAAGTCTTATGTTGTCCAGCCGGACGGTGGCGCTTCCAGCAAAGGCGACGAAATCAACATGATTTACGCCGAATCCTGGGCGCAAAATATCTGGGCCGAAACACTGAGTTAATCAGCGGCAAGTCTGGAAATTTAAAAGCGGGGCGCAAGCCCCGCTTTTTTTATTGCCGCACAACCAGTCCAGATACCCCAATGCCTGTCAACCAGAACAGCGAATCAAGCGCGGTCGTAAATCACGAAGTCGTAACTTGTTCCGCTTGCTTCGTCGTTGCGGGCATCCCTGCCGACCTCGCGCCACTGGCGCTTGTCAAACAGCGGAAACCACGCATCGCCTTCCACGTCAGCCTGTATCTCGGTAAGATACAGGCGATCCGCAAGGGACAATGCCTGCGCGTAAAGCTCCGCGCCGCCAACAAAGAATATCTCCTCATCCGCGCCGCAAACTTCGATTGCCTGCGGTAACGAGTGGGCAATTTTCACGCCATCCGGCGCGGGATAATCACCGCGCGTGACAATCACAGTCGTGCGTCCGGGCAGCGGCTTGCCGATGGATTCATAGGTTTTGCGCCCCATGATGATGTGATGCCCCAGCGTCAGCGCCTTGAAATACTTCAGGTCTTCAGGCAAGCGCCACGGCAAGGTGTTGTTGATGCCAATGGTGCGATTACGCGCCATGGCCGAAATGATGGAAATCCTGGGTTTGCCCCCTTCCCGCTTCACCCTTCCCCCTTCACGCAGCATCATACCGCCACCGGTGCCTTGATCGCGGGGTGCGGGTCGTAGCCTTCCAGCGTGAAATCTTCAAACCGGAAAGCGAACAAATCTTTCACATCCGGATTGATTTTGATGGTGGGCAAGGCACGCGGCTCACGAGAGAGCTGTTCATTCACCTGATCGAAATGGTTCAGGTAAATATGCGCATCACCCAGGGTATGCACGAAATCGCCGGGTTTCAGCCCTGCCACCTGCGCCACCATCATGGTCAGCAAGGCATAGCTGGCAATATTGAACGGCACGCCCAAAAACAGGTCGGCGCTACGCTGGTAAAGCTGACAGGAAAGCTTGCCGTCCGCCACATAAAACTGGAAAAACGCATGACACGGTGCCAGCGCCATTTTGTCGAGATCGGCCACATTCCAGGCCGAAACGATAATGCGCCGTGAATCCGGGTTGTTTTTCAGATCATCCAACACGCGCTGGATCTGGTCGATATGCTGGCCGTTTGGCGCAGGCCATGAGCGCCACTGATAGCCATATACCGGGCCGAGATTACCGTTCTCGTCCGCCCACTCATTCCAGATGGAAACGCCGTTTTCTTTCAGGTAGGCGATATTCGTTTCGCCTTTCAAAAACCACAGCAGTTCGTGAATGATGGAGCGCAGATGGCATTTTTTGGTGGTTACCAGCGGAAAGCCTTGCGATAAATCAAAGCGCATCTGGTAGCCAAATACCGAAACGGTGCCGGTGCCGGTGCGGTCGGATTTTTGTACGCCGGTATCGCGCACATGGCGCAGGAGATCAAGGTAAGTTTTCATTTTTCTGATGCCAAGGGTGCTGGTGCAGAAGGTACTGGTGCAGATGGAGCAGCCGCGCCATTATCGCCGCTTTGGGAGGTAAGCGCATCCGCCAGAATCTGATGAGCGCCGCCACCGTATAAATCCCAAAAAGCGATTTCGAAATCCACCCCGCTTTGCAGTGCGAGCGCCAGTTGGCGGAAACGTTCGGGGTCGCGTTGCTGCAAGGCTTTAACCAGCAGCATGGATTGCCGGTAAAACACATGGATATCCAGCCCGAATGCCTTGGCCTTGTGCCGCACGTCGGGGGTATCGCGCTGCGTCAGGTCTATCATCTTGCCCTGTCGCGCGGCTTCGATGGCTTGGGCATCCGTGGCAAACTCTGCCCCACCGCCATTCGCCGTCAACGAAGCCCAGCCTTCATGAAACCACACCGGGATGTTGTAGTGGTAATGCCCCACACGTTGTCCCAGATGCAAATGTGTCAATTCATGAATCAACAGCGGCTTGAGACGGCTGCTTTCCTTGCCGTTCAGGTTAGGCGACAAAATCAGTCTGTTGTCCGGAACCACGGCAGCCGAGAGGCCGGGCGTGAACACGTAACGCTTAAAGCAGGCTTCTGTCGCACACACGAAGATTTCAGGCGTTTCCGCAAAGGCGAGATAGTGCGCTTTTTCGACCGTATCAATGGCCTCATTCAGCAAAGCCGACACCTTGCGCCCGTAGGCAAGTGCGTCCC
>JAYUCZ010000165.1:0-9150 GCA_043740065.1 Thiobacillaceae bacterium
GTGGTGACCTCGGTGTTGACGTTCATGATTCTGGTCTTCAGTGAAGTCACGCCCAAGGTCGTGGGTGCCTCTTACCCGGAGCGCATTGCCTATCCGGCCAGTTTTATTTTGACACCCTTGCTCAAGCTGGTTTATCCGGCAGTGTGGTTCGTTAACCTGTTTGTGCAGGGCTTGCTGAAGTTATTGCGCATCAAACCCCGGCAGGAAGAAGGCGGCAATATGCTGGGGCTGGAAGAATTGCGCACCGTGGTGCTGGAGTCTGCCAAATTGCTGCCCGGCCAACATCGACGCATATTATTGAATCTGCTCGGTCTGGAAAGCATCACGGTGGATGACGTGATGACACCGCGCAACCAGATCGAAGCGATTGATCTCAATGATGAGTCGGAGCGGCTTTTGCAACAGATTGCCACCAGCCACCACACCCGCTTGCTGGTGTATGAAAATTCGCTGGAGCACATCGTCGGCATATTGCATGTGCGCCGGGCACTGCATACGCTGACCAGCGGAGAAGTGAGTGCGGAAGCCTTGCGCGGGGTGCTGATGGAGCCGTATTTCGTTCCGCAAGGAACCCCGCTGTTTACGCAATTGCAACATTTTCAGGAAAACCAGAAACGTCTGGCGCTGGTGGTGGATGAGTACGGCGAGTTGCAGGGGCTGGTAACGCTGGAAGATTTACTGGAAGAGATGGTTGGCGAGTTCACCACCCAGGCACCTGCCCAGGCAGGCTGGCTAAGACAAATGGAAGACGGGAGCTGGATGGTGGAAGGCTCCGCGCTGGTGCGACATCTGAATCGCAAGCTGGGATTGGATTTCCCGCTGGATGGCCCGAAAACCCTGAACGGCTTGCTGCTGGAGCGCCTGGAAAGTATTCCCGAAGCCGGGGTCAGCCTCAAGATAGGCGACATCCCGGTTGAAATTGTGCAAACCCAGGATAGAGCGGTGAAAGTCGTCAGGATACTGAACGTGCCGCATTTGCCAACCAAGCCGAATCCGCATGCGACGGCATCCTGACTTGCGCACCCTTAAATTTTTACCTTGAGATGTCGATAATGCTTTGTCCAATTGAATACATAAACGAGATCACGTGGCTGCCGTAACCCAACCCACTCATTCACCATTGACCGGACTGGCCAGAACGCTGGTAACCCAGACATGGCTGACTGAATCCGAAGCGGAAGGTATCTGGAGCAAAGCCAGCGCCAGCGGCGATGGCTTTATCTCAGAGTTATTGAAAGGCAAACGCTATAAGGCGCTCCAGATTGCCGAACTGGCTGCCGCCACGTTTGGCTACCCATTACTGGATCTGAATGCCGTTGACCCGGACATGCTCCCGCAAGGCGTGCTGGACGCGAAGATTTCCCAGAAACGCCGCATGGTGGCGCTGTACAAGCGCGGCAATAAACTGTTTGTCGGCATGTCTGACCCGACCAATCAGCTGGGGTTGGATGAAGTTAAATTTCAGACCGGTATGGTGGTCGAGCCAGTGGTGGTCGAGGATGACAAACTTGCCAGGCTGATTGAAAAGGCGGCAGACGCAGTTGATAACACCATGGCGGTGTTGAATGCCGAAGACCTCAATCTGGAGTTTACCGACGAGGATGCCGCCGCTGAAGTGACGGATACTGGCGGAATCGACATTGATGACGCGCCGGTTGTTCGATATCTGCAAAAAATCATGCTCGATGCCATCAATATGGGGGCTTCGGATATCCACCTTGAGCCTTACGAAAAATATTACCGCATTCGCTATCGCCGCGACGGTGTGCTGTATGAGGTTGCCAAGCCGCCTTTGGCGATCAAGGACAAGATGGCTTCCCGCATCAAAGTGATTGCACGGATGGACATCGCCGAGAAACGGGTGCCGCAGGATGGGCGCATCAAAATGGTGTTGTCCAAGAGCCGCTCGATTGACTTCCGGGTGAGCTCTTTGCCGACCCTGTATGGCGAAAAAATCGTCATGCGGATTCTGGATCCGACCAGCGCCCAACTAGGCGTGGACGCGCTGGGTTATGAAACCTGGCAAAAAGAAATTTTGCTGAACGCAGTGCAAAGACCCTATGGCATGGTGCTGGTGACAGGCCCAACCGGCTCGGGTAAAACCGTATCGCTTTATACCTGCCTGAATATCCTCAATAAACCGGATGTGAACATTTCCACTGCGGAAGACCCGGTTGAAATCCAGTTGCCAGGGGTCAATCAGGTCAATATTAATGACCGGGCTGGGCTGACTTTTTCCGCCGCTTTGAAAGCGTTTCTTCGGCAAGATCCGGATGTCATCATGGTGGGCGAAATTCGCGATCTGGAAACTGCAGACATCGCCATCAAGGCGGCTCAAACCGGCCACATGGTGCTGTCCACGCTGCATACCAACGATGCGCCGGGTACATTGACGCGGCTGTTGAACATGGGCGTGGCACCATTTAACGTGGCATCCTCGGTGATCTGTATTACTGCGCAGCGCCTGGCGAGAAAACTTTGTGCGTGCAAGAAACCTGTCGATATTCCCAAAGAGGCGCTCATTCGCGCTGGATTCAGGGAAGATGAGATTGATGGGAGCTGGCAACTTTATCACCCCGTAGGGTGCGAAATTTGTCAGGGCAGCGGCTATAAAGGGCGAACCGGCATTTATCAGGTCATGCCAATTACCGATGAAATGACCCGCATCATTCTCAAAAATGGCTCGGCGGTTGATATCGCTGACCAGGCACGGCGGGATGGCGTGCTGGATTTGCGTCAGGCTGGTTTGTTAAAGGTCAAGGCGGGGATTACCTCGCTGGAAGAGGTTGAAGCGGTCACCAATATCTGACGGAATTAGAGGGAGAATCACATGGCAACCGCAGCGGTCAAGAATGTCACCTACAACTGGGAAGGCACTGACAAAAAAGGCAAGAAGCTCAAGGGTCAGATGATGGCGGCTGGCGAAGCGCATGTGACATCGCAGCTGCGTCGGCAAGGGGTGACTGTTACCAAGTTGCGTAAGCAGGGCGGCTGGTTTGGTGGGGGCGGGTCAGTCAAGGAAAAGGACATCACTATTTTCAGCCGCCAACTGGCGGTGATGATGAAGGCAGGCGTTCCCTTGTTGCAATCTTTCGATATCGTAGCGCGTGGTGCCCCCAACCCCGCGATGCAACGCTTGCTGATGGAAGTTAAGGCAGACATTGAAAAAGGCAGCAGCATGAGCCAGGCCTTTGCCAAGCACCCCAAGCATTTTGATGCCCTGTTTTGCAATCTGGTACAGGCAGGTGAGCAGGCCGGTATTTTGGAAGCCGTGCTGGATCGGTTGGCGACCTACAAGGAAAAGATTCTCGCCATCAAGGGCAAGATCAAGTCGGCGCTGTTCTACCCGATTTCCATTATCGTGGTCGCGTTCGTCATCACTGCCGTCATCATGATTTTTGTGGTGCCGGCGTTTAAAGAGTTGTTCAGCAGCTTTGGCGCAGATTTGCCCGCACCCACGCTGGTGGTCATGGCGATATCCGATTTCTTTGTGTCTTACTGGTATTTGATTTTTGGGTCCATTGGCGGGGGTATTTACGGCTTGCTCAAGCTTTGGAAGCGGTCGAGGAAAGTTCAGCGCTTCATGGACAAGGTCATGTTGCGCTTGCCCATATTCGGCTCGGTGATTGAGAAAGCCACCCTCGCCAGATGGACGCGCACCCTCGCCACCATGTTTGCCGCAGGCGTGCCGTTGGTAGAGGCGCTGGAGTCGGTGGGCGGCGCATCCGGCAATCAATTGTTTGTCGAGGCGACGGACAAGATCCGCGCCGATGTGGCGACCGGAACCGCTTTGACGGTGGCCATGCAAAGCACCGAGCGTTTTCCCAATATGGTGTTGCAGATGACCGCGATTGGCGAAGAATCGGGTGCGCTGGATTCCATGCTCAACAAAGTGGCGGATTTTTACGAAGCCGAAGTGGATGATGCGGTGGATGCCTTGGCGAGCTTGATGGAGCCGATCATCATGGTGGTGCTGGGCGTGTTGATTGGCGGATTGGTGATCGCCATGTATCTGCCTATTTTCAAAATGGGCGCGGTGGTGGGCTGATGGAATTCCTGGAATTTTTGCAAAACGAACCAGCCCTGTTTGCCGGGCTGGTTTTTTTATTCAGCTTGATGATAGGCAGTTTCCTGAACGTGCTAATCCACAGATTGCCGCGCATGATGGAAGCTGATTGGCGCACTCAGTGCGCTGCGCTCAAGGGCGAGGATTTGCAAACGCCCCCGGTTTACAATTTGTGGACACCACGTTCTGCTTGCCCACATTGCCATCACCAGATTAGCCCCTGGGAAAATATTCCGGTTTTATCCTGGCTCTGGCTGCGCGGCAAATGTTCCGCATGCCAGGCGCATATCAGCCTGCGTTATCCGGTTGTGGAATTGCTGACTGCGGCACTCTCGGCGGCGGTGGCCTGGAAATTTGGTTTTGGTCTGGCGGCGCTGGCCGGGATGGTGTTTGTCTGGGTGCTGATTGCACTGGCCTTTATTGATCTGGACACCACGTATCTGCCAGATGACCTGACCTTGCCCTTGTTGTGGGGTGGGCTGCTACTGAATCTTTTCGGCACATACACCAGCATCGAGTCCGCTGTCATCGGCGCTATCGTGGGGTATCTGGCGCTGTGGAGTGTGTATTGGTTGTTCAAGCTTGCCACCGGCAAGGAAGGCATGGGGCATGGCGACTTCAAGTTGCTGGCGGCCATTGGTGCCTGGTTGGGCTGGCAAGCCTTGCCGGTGACCATCCTGTTGTCGTCCGTGGTTGGATCTGTTGTCGGGATCGCCATGATCGTTCTGGTCAAACATGACCACCGCATTCCGATTCCGTTTGGCCCTTATCTGGTGGGTGGCGGGTTGATTGCCCTGTTTTTTGGAGCCGACATCACCCAAGCCTGGCTTGGCGCGCAGTAATGCGGGTGATCGGCCTGACCGGCGGAATCGGCTCAGGCAAGTCAACCGTGGCGCGGATGTTTGCGGCGGTTGGTGTCCCCGTCATTGATACCGATGAAATTTCCCATGCTTTGACTGCCCAGAATGGTGCTGCGGTTTCGCTGCTGCGCGGGGCATTCGGGGCGGACATATTCAAACTGGATGGCGCACTGGATCGGGCATTGCTCCGCTCGCGAGTTCTTGCTGACGAGCACATCAGACTGAAGCTGGAAGCTATTTTGCATCCCATGATTCGTGATGTGGTCGAATGTCGGCTGGCGGAGATTCAAGCGCCTTATGCGCTGGTGGTGATCCCGTTGTTGGTCGAGACGGGTGCCTACCAGGCTATTTTGGATCGGGTGCTGGTGGTCGATTGTGGTGAGGAGGTCCAGATCGAGCGCATGCTGGGCAGGGGTGGATGGAGCCGGGCGGAAATTCTCGCCATGATGGCCAAGCAAACAGATCGGGAAACCCGGCTCAAGCATGCCGATGATGTCATTGCCAACGCAGGCGACGAAGCCAATCTCGCCATTCAGGTGGCGACACTGCACCAAACTTATTTGGCACTGGGTGGTAGTAGTGAAACCTAACCCTTTTATTTTGCGCGTCAATCAGCGAGAATCAGCGGATTCCAGGCTAGATGACATCGTCCAAACAACGTGATCCGTTACGAATATCCTCTCAATGAACGCATCCGTATTCTTTTACGGTTGGAGGATTTGTTCGACCGAATGGCGTGGTACGCGCACGGCGAACACAGCCTGAATCACCACGCGGCGATCCTCACGCTATTTGAAATTGCTGAAGTGGCCGCACGTGCCGACCTCAAGACCGACTTGTTGCAAGAGCTGGAACGCCAACGTTCCGGCCTCTCGGCGCTACGGGGCAACCCGGATGTGGAGCAGGACAAGCTGGATGTCGTGCTGGCGGAAATCGGTGCAGCGAACACGGGCATCCACAGCATGACGGGCAAAATAGGCCAGCATCTCAAGGAAGATGAATGGCTACAGGCAGTCAAGCAACGCGCCGTCATTCCTGGCGGTTTATGCGAGTTTGATCTGCCCGCTTATCATCGGTGGTTGCAAGGGGAAGCTGAAACCCGGCGCGAACATTTGCACAAGTGGCTATCCCCCATGCTGCCTATCCGGGCGGGATTGGGCATCGTGCTGCGATTGATGCGTGAGAGTTGCCGTCCCGCCATACAGCAAGCCGTAGGCGGGGTTTATCAACAGTCGATGGAAGCGGGCTTGCGGCCCGCGCAGATGATCAGAATTGGCGTTGATGAGGATTATTGCTGTGTACCAGAAATATCCGCCAATAAATACATGCTCAACATTCGTTTTGTGCGCAGTCAGCCCGGAGAAGGCAAGATATGTGTGGACTCCATGCCGTTTGAATTGACGTTTTGCTTCCTGTGAACGAGCGAGTTTCAAGCCCTGCCGCACCAAAGCTGGTTAGTTGCCCCACTTGCGGTGGCAAATCGGTTTGGGATGCGCAAAATAAATATCGTCCATTTTGCAGCGAGCGCTGCAAATTAATTGACTTGGGACAATGGGCGAACGAGCGTTACCGGGTGGCGGGTGAAGCCCCTCGGGAAGAAACGGCCAGCCAATTATCAACCCCCGACACGCTGGCTGACCGCGACAACTGATTGCTAAAAAGTCTGTACGCCGTTTTCCGTGCCCAGCAACAAAACATCTGCGCCACGCCGCGCAAACAGACCATTGGTGACGACCCCAACCAGTTGGTTGATGGCTGTTTCCAGCGCTACCGGGTCAAGAATATCCAGGTTGTGTACGTCGAGGATGAGGTTGCCGTTGTCGGTGGTAAAGCCCTCGCGCAGCTTGGGCTGGCCACCCAGTTTGACGAGTTCGCGTGCGACATAACTGCGCGCCATGGGGATCACCTCCACCGGTAATGGAAACTTGCCCAGCACATCCACCAGCTTGCTTTGGTCGCAAAGGCAGATAAATTTTTGCGCACAGGCAGCAACAATTTTCTCGCGCGTGAGTGCGCCGCCGCCGCCTTTAATCATGTGGAAATTGCGCGTGACTTCATCTGCGCCGTCCACGTAAATATCCATGCCACCCACGCTGTTCAAATCCAGCACCTGGATGCCGTGGCTTTTTAGTCGGCTGGCGGTCGCTTCCGAGCTGGCTACCGCGCCGTCGATGCGGCCTTTGACCTTGGCCAGTTCATCAATAAAGTAATTGGCTGTGGAGCCCGTACCCACGCCGATAATGCCGCCTTTTACGTAATCAATGGCGGCACGCGCCACCGCTTGTTTCATTTCGTCTTGTGTCATTTCTCTTGGTCTTTCATTAAAACGCGCAGGCAAAGATTCTGCCAAAAATTTTGCAAAGATTAGCTGCAAAGCGCAAATTTCACAAACCTTCCGGGCTGTTCACCCTCCCGCAGGGCACGGAATCTTGATAATCTCTGTCATATGACCAAGCAACCTGATGATTACCTCGAACGCATTCTGACCGCACGCGTCTATGACGTTGCGATCGAGTCGCCTCTGGATTACGCGAGCAACCTTTCACGCCGTTTGGGTAATGATGTTTATCTCAAGCGCGAAGACCTGCAACCGGTGTTCTCGTTCAAGCTGCGCGGTGCTTACAACAAAATGGCTACACTCACACCCGCGCAACTTAAACGTGGTGTGGTGGCGGCATCAGCCGGAAATCATGCGCAAGGCGTGGCGCTGGCCGCGCAAAAGCTGGATACCAAAGCCACCATCGTCATGCCCGTCACCACGCCGCAAATCAAGGTTAACGCGGTGCTTGCGCGTGGTGCCAAGGTGGTGTTGCATGGCGACTCATATGACGAAGCCTTTGACCATGCCATGGTTCTGGCGAAAAAAAGCAAAGCCACCTTTGTGCATCCTTACGACGATCCGGATGTCATTGCAGGCCAAGGCACGGTGGCCATGGAAATGCTGCGCCAGCATCAGGGGCCGATTCATTCCGTGTATGTGCCGGTGGGCGGCGGTGGCCTGATTGCCGGCGTGGCAGCGTACATCAAACGCCTGCGCCCGGAAATCAGGGTCATTGGTGTGGAGCCGGAAGATGCCGATGCCATGGCACGTTCCTTGTGTCGCAGCGAGCGGGTGCGGCTGGATCGCGTGGGTATTTTTGCCGACGGTGTGGCCGTCAGGCAGGTTGGCAAGGAAACTTTTCGGCTGGCGCAGATGTATGTGGACGAAGTCATCCGCGTGAATAACGATGCGATTTGCGCGGCCATCAAAGACGTGTTTGAAGACACACGCTCGATACTGGAGCCGGCGGGCGCGTTGTCCATCGCTGGCCTGAAGGCCGCAGTGGCGGGCGACAAACTCAAGGGCAAAACCCTCATGGCGATTGCCTCGGGTGCGAACATGAATTTTGACCGCCTGCGCCATGTGGCCGAGCGTGCCGAGCTGGGCGAAAAACGCGAAGCCATCCTGGCCGTGACCATCCCGGAAACGCCGGGCAGCTTCAAGCAATTTTGTGCATTGCTGGGCGCACGCGGCATTACCGAATTCAACTATCGCTTCGATAACCCAAAAGAAGCGCAGGTGTTCGTCGGCCTGCAAATTCAGGCTGGTGATGAAGTCGGCAAGTTGATTGTCCAGCTCAAAAAACACAAGCTGGAAGCGGTCGATTTAAGCGACAACGAAATGGCAAAGCTGCACGTCAGGCATCTGGTCGGCGGCCATGCACCGCTGGCGAATAACGAGGTAATTTACCGCTTTGAGTTTCCGGAACGCCCGGGCGCGTTGATGAACTTTCTTAACAGCATGAGCCACGACTGGAATATCAGCCTGTTCCACTACCGTAACCATGGCGCGGACTACGGACGTATTCTGGTTGGCATCCAGGTTCCAGCAAAAGAAAAACCCAGCTTCCGAAAGTTTCTCGACAAGCTGGGCTACCGCTACTGGGACGAAACCCGCAATCCGGCTTACAAGCTGTTTCTGGCCTGATGCGCCAGGTGCGGATGTTGCTGCGTAAATTATTCTTGTTTGTGTGCGCTGGTGCTCATGCCCAGAATTTTGTAGGTCGGGCAAAAGCGGAACAACGCGGTAGCCAACGGTACTGCACCAATCACAGCCCAGACTGGGCCACCCAACAACCACCAGATAATCAATCCGGCACCCACGGCAATACGAATGTAACGGTCGGTGTCGCCCATATTTGCAGTCATACAGTCCTCCTGATGTTGGAAAAATGGATTGCTACG
>JAYUCZ010000166.1:0-1524 GCA_043740065.1 Thiobacillaceae bacterium
GAGGGCACCAGCCGCAACATGTTTTCGGTGGTGCGCACGATGACGGGAATGGCGATCAGCGACAGCGCCAATGTGCCCGCCCAGCCCGAAAAACCGCCCATCGTCGCAACTGCGAGTGCGTAAACAAACAAGCCAACAACGATAGACGGTGCGGACAGCATGATGTCGGTGACAAAGCGCGTCACTGAAGCGAGCCGCGAACGATTGCCAAATTCCGCGAGATAAATGCCGGCGAGAATGCCAATCGGAGTGGAGAGCAGCGTGGTGACGCCGATGATCATGCCGCTGCCGACGATGGCGTTGCGCAGACCGCCGCCATCGCTACCGGGCGCAGGCGTGTCCTTGGTGAAAAAATCCCAGCTGAACGCGGCGAAGCCTCGGGAGAATAGCGTCCACAATATCCACAGCAATGCGGCAAGACCAAACGCCATCGCAATCATCGACAGCGAGAGACCAATGCGATGCATCAGTAAACGGCGTTGATACAAGCCGATCATGATCAAGTCCCCTGTCGCGCGGTGCCACGTTGAATCAACCAACGCGACAGGCCGAGCACGATGAAGGTAATCACAAACAGCACCAGGCCCAATGCAAACAGCGACGAAATATGCAAACCCGGATCGGCCTCGCCGAATTCGTTCGCCAGCGTGGACGCAATCGAAGTGCCGGGGGAAAACAGGCTCCCGGTGATGCGGTTGGCGTTGCCGATCACGAACGTAACCGCCATGGTTTCGCCGAGTGCACGCCCCAGCCCGAGCATGATGCCGCCGATCACGCCGACGCGGGTATAAGGTAATACGATATTCCACACCACTTCCCAGGTCGTGCAGCCCACGCCGTACGCAGATTCCTTGAGTACCGGCGGCACGGTTTCGAACACGTCGCGCATCACCGACGCAATAAACGGGATCACCATCAGCGACAGCACAATGCCCGCGGCCAGAATGCCGACGCCGATGGGCGGTCCGGCAAACCAGCTGCCGATGATGGGCACATCGCCCAGCGTTTTTTGCAAGGGCGGCTGAATATAGGTAGCGAACAGCGGCACAAATACAAATAAGCCCCAAATCCCGTAAACGATTGACGGCACTCCTGCGAGTAATTCAATCGCGGTGCCCAGGGGTCGGCGCAGCCATACCGGGCAGGTTTCGGTGAGAAAAAGCGCAATACCAAAACTGACCGGCACCGCGATGATCAGTGCGATCACCGAAGTGACCACCGTGCCGTAAGTCGATATCAGCGCGCCGTATTGGTCATCCGGCACGCTCCACACCTTGGACCACAAAAATTTCGGACCAAATTGCTTCAGCGCAGGCATCGCCTCGATCGCCAGCGATACCAGAATGCCCGCCAGCGAGGCGAGCACGATCAGCGCAAATATCAGCGTCACGCCCTGAAATAAACGATCCTGCAACTTGAAGGCTTTGACCTGTTTGGCTTGCGGGTCGATCTCCAGCGCAGTCACAGTGTCGCTCATCAGGATGTCCGTTATTGTTGTGTTGCAGAAATGAATTAGCGTTTGCG
>JAYUCZ010000167.1:0-9102 GCA_043740065.1 Thiobacillaceae bacterium
CTACCAAAAGGCCGGCATTCCCGTCACCTATGTCGGCCACCCTTTGGCCGACCGCTTGCCGCTGGAGCCCGATGTGGCAAGCGCCCGCAAACTGTTTGGCTTGATCCCGGATTGCCAATTAGAAACCCCCTCCCCCTTGAGGGGGGAGGGCTGGGGAGAGGGTGAAGGAACTGGTGGTGACTTCGGCATTTCTCCCTCTCTCTCTCCCCTCAAGGGAGAGGGAGCTAAAAGCAAGGGAAAATCGGCTAATGAACAATCTCGGTTGAATGACGGCAGCGGCCAGGTTGTCACGCTCATGCCCGGCTCGCGCAAGGGCGAAGTCAAACGCCTCGCGCCCTTGATGCTGCAAACCGCCCAGCGCATATTGCAGGCCAAGCCCGGCACCCGTTTTCTGATGCCCGCAGCCACCGACGCAATTTTGCCCGTGTTGCAAAAATTGGCACTGGCCTCACAGCTACCCATACAAGTGCTGCGCGGCCAGTCGCACCAGGCCATGACCGCCGCCGATGTGGTGGTGCTGGCCTCCGGTACCGCCACGCTGGAAGCCGCGCTGCTCAAAAAACCTATGGTCATTACCTATCGCATCCCGGCCATAACCTACTGGCTGGCCAAGGGCAAACTGACCTTGCCCTATGTCGGGTTGCCCAATGTTTTATTGGGGCGTTTCGTCGTACCCGAACTGCTACAGGAAAACGCCACGCCAGAAAAACTCGCCCAGGCCACACTAGCCTGGCTGAACGCGCCAGAGAAATGCGCCGAACTGGCAAACGAATTCAGGCGATTGCATGAAACCCTGCGCTGCAACGCCAGCGCCCGCATTGCCGATGCGCTTAAACCTTATCTGAGTGACACACCATGATGTTGATTAGCGGGGTCGATGAAGCAGGCCGTGGCCCCCTGGCCGGCCCGGTCTATGCCGCCGCCGTTATCCTTGATCCGGCCAAACCCATCGCCGGGTTAAACGACTCCAAGAAACTCAGCGAAAAAGCCCGCGACCGCCTGGCTTTCATCATCAAAAACGAAGCACTGGCCTGGCATATCGCCTCCGCCAGCGTCGAAGAAATCGACCGGCTCAACATCCTGCAAGCCACCATGCTGGCCATGACCCGCGCCGTGCAGGGTCTCGCCATCCAGCCGCACGAAGTGCTGGTGGACGGCAACCGCTGCCCCGACTGGGCGTATGTCTCCACCGCGATCATTGAGGGCGATGCCAAAATCGCCGAAATCTCCGCTGCCTCCATCCTCGCCAAAACCGCACGCGACGCGGTGATGCTCGAACTGCACGCGCGCTACCCAGATTACAACTTCGCCGGACATAAAGGCTACGGCACCGCCGCGCATTTAAAAGCGCTCAAACTGCATGGGCCGTGTGCGGTGCATCGCAAGAGCTTCGCGCCGGTTAGGCAGATGTTGGCGCAGGGGGTGTTGTTTTGAGAGGTGTAATGGAGACAATGACAATCTTCAATTCGTTAGGTTAATGAGATGACTGATCACTTCATTCAAGAGCGGCTTACCGAGACATATAAGTCACTGATTACCCTCGCTATAGAGGCCTTTCGTTACTTAGCACTTATCAATGGCGGCGCAATAGTTGCTCTGCTGACTTATCTTGGAAATGTTGTGGAAAACGGCGACAGTGTCCCTGACCTTGGAATGCCATTGTTCTGGTTTATTGTGGGTCTTGTTGCATGTGGAATAGCTATGGCATCCGCATATCTAACCCAGCTCAAACTTTTTAACGATCTCTTGCTTACCGGAAAGTTTTCCACTCGTCACAAACCCACTTTATGGGTTTCGATATTTGGCTATATTGTCAGTCTTTCTAGCTTTAGTTATGGAGCTTGGTTAGCTATTCAGGCATTTATATGCGCCTAAATACTCGGGCAAGAGCTCGTAGGTTGGGCTGCCAAGCCCAACACCAACATTTGCTGAGATGGCTGTTGGGCTTCGCTGCGCTCAGCGCCAACCTACCCGCGTAGGATGGATGGAGCCACGAGCAGTTATTCTCTTTACGACATCATTGCAAACTCCGCCACCAACTGCCTGACCGCAGTCGCCTCTTTCTCCGGTGTCATCAGTGCCCGCCGGTCGCGGCAGTGGCTCACTAAACCAGCATAAAAATCCGGGTCGTTTTCGGCTCTGGAAAGCGCTTGTGCCAGCCGCTGTTCGTCGCCCACTGGGGTGTAGCCGGGGTAGTTCTCGCCCAACATGCCGATGTTGCCGGGAATATCGGAGGCGATAACGGGCACGTCTGCGGCGAGGGCTTCGCAGATGACATTGGCACCGCCTTCCATTTTTGAACTGACCACCAATAAGTTGGCGCGTGACAGATGCGCGATTACGTCGTCGTGCGCAACGCCGCCCAGCCATTGCCAGCGCGGGTTTTGTGCCTGCATTGCGCGGGCGGTGTTTTCCATCTCGGGCGAAAGTGCGCGGCCCAGATGGGTGACACGGACACGCGATTGTTCCGGCAGGTGGGCGCAAGCCAGTGCGGCGCGGAAGGGGTCTTTTTCTTCGCGCAGGTGGGCGATGACCAAAACATTGAACACGCCGGGCGTTTGCGCTTGTCGCAAAATAGTTGGCGCGGACTGGTAGATGACGCGGATTTTTGGGTGCAATTCCGGCACCAGTTCGTCCAGGCCTTTTTCCTGCAACACCACCAGCCGCGTTGCCAACCGTAACGATTCCTGTGCGTCTTTATCGTGTTGTATATCGCGATACAGGTCGGTGCCGGTCAGCACCACGACCAGCGGCGAGTCGGGCTGCCAGGCTGCGAAGGCGTGAATGCTGAGCGCACTGCGGCGGGCGTGCAGGGCAATCATTAAATCAACAGGTTCGCCGTTCCAGTGGGTGGAAATTTCTACCCGATGCCCCGCATCGCGCAGAAATTGTGCCCAGCGCGCGGCGGTGTGCCAGTTGCCGTTTTGGCTGTCGGCACCGTAGGGGGTAATCAGGGCAATGTGCATTGGATTATGTTGTCACAATCCGGGAGAATGTTGATAGTAAAAAACATAATCTGGTTTGGACGCATTTCACCCTCACCCCTAGCCCCTCTCCCTCAGGGAGAGGGGAATAATTGAGACCATGCAAGACATCATTACCTCCCGCGACAACCCGCTGTTCAAGCGGCTAAAGAAGCTTGCCGAATCGGCGCGCGAGCGTCGTCAAACACGTATGACGTTGCTGGATGGCGAGCATTTGATCGCGGCCTATCTGGATGCGGGCGGTCAGCCGCAGACGCTGATTTATGCTGCTTCGTGCGCAGATGCCGTGTGGGCGCAGTTAGCTGCGCGTTGCACGCAGGCTAAATCGCTGGCCTTGGCCGATGCGCTGTTTGCTGAAATTTCACCCGTCGCTACGCCGACTGGCTTGCTGGCCGAGGCCGCCTGGTTATCGCCATCCGCCCCCGCAAGCACGCCACTGGTGGTGCTGCTGGAAGAAATACAAGACCCCGGCAATCTGGGTGCCATGCTGCGCACTGCGGCGGCGGCGGGGGCAACACAGGCGGTGTTATCCAAAGGCTGCCACGACCCCTGGTCGCCTAAGGCGTTGCGTGGCGGGCAGGGTGCGCAGTTTGTGTTGCCGATGTTGGTCAATGTCGATTTGTTGAGTTGGTTGACAGAGTTTCGCGGCTTGAGCGTGGCGCTGGCGCTTAACCGGAAAAGTAATTTTTATGCGCAGGATTTTCGTGGAGCGTTGGCGTTTGTTGCGGGCAATGAAGGCGCGGGGCTGTCGCAGGCGGTGATCGAGGCGACCAGTGTGGTGGTGCAAATTCCCATGCCAGGCAAAGTTGAATCACTGAATGCCTCGGCGGCGCTGGCGGTGGCGGTATTTGAAGCGGTGCGCCAGCGGTGTGTTTAGCGAAACATTGATTAACCGAGATTATCCATTGGGAAATTCGACTGTGAAATTCGGTTTGCTTCCCCCTTGATAAAGGGGGATTGAGGGGGGGGATTTTAGCTTTACCAAAATAGGTTAAGCCCCTCAAATCCCCCCTAACCCCCCTTTATCAAGGGGGGAACACGCCAATATGCCCAGAATGGGTTATCTGGATTGAACAAGGAGGACAAGAGAAAAAACCACAAGCGGGTTTCCTCTTGTACTCTTGTCCTCCTTGTGAAAAATTGTTTTTGAGATCGAATTTACTGGAGAGAGCAGCAATGAAAAAATGGCTGGCAATCGGTTTTCTTTCCCTCAGCCTGACGGGCTGCGGCTATAACACCCTGCAAACCACCGACGAGACCATCAAGTCTTCGTGGTCCGAGGTGCTTAACCAGTACCAGCGCCGCGCCGATCTGGTGCCAAATCTGGTCAATGTGGTGAAAGGCTACGCGGCGCACGAGAAAGACATTCTCATCCGGGTCACAGAAGCCAGATCACGCGTCGGACAAATTCAGGTCACGCCCGAGCTGGCCAACGACGAAGCGGCGCTGAAGAAATTTCAGGCGGCGCAGGGCGAACTGTCCGGTGCGCTGTCACGCTTGATGCTGGTGGCAGAAAACTACCCGCAACTGAAAGCTGACGGCGTGTTCCGCGACTTGCAGGCGCAACTGGAAGGCACCGAAAACCGCATCACCGTGGCGCGTGGCCGTTACATCGGCGCGGTCAAGGAATACAACGTGACGGTGCGGCAGTTCCCCAGCAATCTCACCGCCATGGCGTTTGGCTACAAGGTCAAACCCAACTTCAGCGTGGAAAATGAAAAGGCCATCGCCACGCCGCCCAAAGTGGATTTTGGTGCGCCTGCGACTGCCCCAAAGCCATGATGACGAGTGATGCAGCCATTTCACCCTCACCCGCGCTGCCGCGCACCCCTCTCCCTCAGGGAGAGGGGCTGGGGGTGAGGGTGAAATGTTAAGGTTATGTCGCTGTTAGCTGTTGAACGTCTCCTCCCCCACTTGTGGGGGAGGCCGGGAGGGGGATGCAGTTTGCGCCCAGCGCAGTTGTTTGTGTCCGTGGGACTCCCCACCCCTCCCCACAAGTGGGGAGGGAGCAAAACCATGCCGACTTTTATCCAACGCCAACATTTAACGATGAAAGAGCCAATGTTAAATATCCGGCGCAGCATGTTGCGCAGCCTTCTGGAAAGGCGGGCGATTTGCTTGTTTGTCGTGCTTGGTTTGAGTTTTTCCTGCCTGCCTGCACAGGCAGAAGTGGCTGTTCCCGCATTATCCAAACGCGTCACCGACCTGACCGGCACGCTCACACCCGACACCATCACACGCCTAGAATCGACCCTGGCGCAATTTGAGCAAACCAAAGGCAGCCAGATAGCGGTGCTGATTCTGCCCACCACGCAGCCCGAGGACATTGCGCAATTTGGCATCCGCTTGGCCGAGCAATGGAAAATCGGTCGCAAGGGCGTGGACGATGGCGCAATTCTGATCGTGGCAAAAAATGATCGCAAAGTGCGCATCGAAGTCGGCTACGGGCTGGAAGGCGTGATTCCCGATGCGATCGCCAAGCGCATCATCGAGGAAGACATCACGCCGCGTTTCAAACAGGGCGATTTTTCCGGCGGGGTGGAAGCGGGCGCATCGCGCATGATGCGCCTGATCGAAGGCGAGCCTTTGCCGCCGCCGCAGGCCAGAAATTCGCGTGCCGATAGCGGCTTGATGGATGCAAGCGTGCTGGCCATTATGGGCGGCATTTTTGGCGGCTCGCTGCTGGGTAAACTGTTGGGCAAGGGCTTGGGTTCTTTTCTTGGCGCACTGGCGGCGGGCGGAATCGCCTGGCTGATTAGCAGCCTGTTCTTCGCCGGTTTGATCGTTTTCGTGATTGTGCTGTTTGTCGTGTTTGCCAGCAGGGGTGGTGGCGGCGGAGGCGGCTGGAGTAGCGGCGGCGGCTACGGCGGTGGAGGTGGCTGGTCTGGCGGCGGCGGATTCAGCGGCGGCGGTGGCGGTTTTGGTGGGGGAGGGTCGTCAGGATCATGGTAAAGCGGCTACTACGTCACCTGTTTGCCTTGCCCTGGTTGCTGCGCAGGAAATTTCCCGCAGCGCTGCTGGCAGAAATCGAAACCGCCATCCGCGATTCCGAAAAAAATCACAGCGGCGAAATTCGTTTTGCCGTCGAAACCACCTTGCCGCTTTTCGCGCTAATAAAGGGCATCAGCGCTCGCCAGTGCGCGATTAGCGCCTTTGGCGAATTGGGCGTTTGGGATACCCAGGACAACAGCGGCGTGTTGATTTATTTGCTGCTGGCCGACCACGATCTGGAAATTATTGCCGATCGCGGCATCGCAGAAAAAGTCGGTCAAACGCAATGGGATGAGATTGCGCACGAGATGGAACAGCACTTTCGCGCCGGAGATTTCCGGCAAGGCGTATTGCAGGGCATACAGCGTGTGACAGAATTGCTGGCGGCACATTTCCCGCCCGGCGCACGTAATCCCAACGAACTGTCCGATCAACCCGTCATACTCAAACGATAGGAAAACTCATGAGCGCAAGCATCATCTGGTGGATATTGGCCTTTGTGCTGGTGGCCGTTGAACTGACCACCGGCACGTTTTATCTGCTGGTGTACGGCCTGGCCGCAGCGGCGGCGGGCATCGCGGCGTGGCTGGGCATGAGCGTACCGATGCAGTTTGTGATTGCCGCCGTCATTGGCATCGCTGGCACGATTGCATTAAAAAAATGGCGGCAGCCCGAAGGCACGGAAGCCAATATGCAAGACCTCGACATCGGCCAAACCGTTACGCTGGAACAATGGCAGGGCAACAAAGGCCAGGTTAAATATCGCGGCGCACTGTGGGATGCCGAAGCCGCAAACGCCGAGGTGGATACCGCCAAACCGCTGTTTATCCGCGCCATACGCGGCACAGTTTTAATTTTGGGCAACTAAAAAGGGAAAATCATGGAAATCGCATTTGTACTGTTTGTCGTCGCGCTTATCGTCATCGCCAAGGGCGTGCGCGTCGTGCCGCAACAGCACGCCTGGGTGATCGAACGGCTGGGCAAGTTCCACGCGGTGCTGGCACCGGGCTTGAATCTGGTCATCCCGTTTGTGGATCGGCTGGCTTACAAACACATTCTTAAAGAAGTGCCGCTCGACGTGCCCAGCCAGGTGTGCATTACCAAGGACAACACCCAGCTCGCCGTGGATGGCGTGCTGTATTTCCAGATTACCGACCCGCGCCTGGCCTCGTATGGTTCCAGCGATTACATCGCCGCCATTACCCAACTGGCGCAGACCACGTTACGTTCGGTGATCGGCAAAATGGAGCTGGACAAAACCTTTGAAGAGCGCGACCACATCAACAAAGGCGTGGTCGAAGTGCTCAACGAAGCCTCGCTCAACTGGGGTGTGAAAGTCCTGCGCTACGAGATCAAAGACCTCACCCCGCCGAAAGAAATTCTGCATTCCATGCAGGCGCAAATTACCGCCGAGCGCGAAAAACGTGCGCTGATCGCCTCATCCGAAGGCCGTATGCAGGAGCAAATCAACATCGCCACCGGCGAACGCGAAGCCGCCATCCGTCAATCCGAAGGCGACAAACTCGCCGCCATCAACCGCGCTCAGGGCGAATCCGAAGCGATCAAACTGGTCGCCGAAGCCACCGCCAAAGCGCTGTACATGGTTGCGCAAGCCACCCAAGCGCCGGGCGGCATGCAGGCGGTTAATTTGAAAGTGGCCGAGAAATACGTCGATGCCTTCGGCAACATCGCCAAGGCTGGCAACACCCTGATTGTGCCCAGCAACATGGCGGATATTTCCAGCTTGATTAGCAGCGCAATGACGGTGATGAAGACGGTGGGCGACGGGAAATAATCACTTGCCAATAGCCCACGAGCAATCATGTAGGGCGGATGAGCGCAGCGTGCCGTGTATTAAAACAGCCCGCCGAATGTGAACATGCCCATACGGCGGATAACGGCCTGACGGCCTCATCCGCCCTACAAAACGGCACGATGAAATCCATCCACTTCTTCGACCAGCAATTTCAGCAGCAAATCATCCAGGGCGAGTTCGCGCTGAATCCGTTTGAACAAGCCGTGCTGCCGCACTTGTCAGGCGGCGTGCTTGACCTGGGCTGTGGGCTGGGCAATCTGGCCATCGACGCGGCCATGTTGGGCTGCGCCGTCACCGCGCTGGATGCCAGCCGCACGGCGGTGGATCGGGTTAATGAGGCCGCCAACAAATTTGGCCTGGGCCTTGCCGCGTATCAGGTGGATTTAAGCCACTACACCATCGACGGTGATTACGACAGCCTCGTCGCCATCGGCCTGCTGATGTTTTTTCCGCAGGACAAAGCGCGCACCATGCTTGCCGACATTGTTCGTCACACCAAGCCCGGCGGTGTCGCGGCCATCAACGTCTTAACCGAAGGCACCACCTTCATGGGCATGTTCGAGCCAGAACACTACTATTTGTTTGACGACAATGAACTGACAAAAGCGTTTGAAGGCTGGGAAGTGCTGGTTTCGCAGTACGACGAATTTCCCGCGCCGGAAAACACCGTCAAGCGGTTTCACACGCTGGTGGCGAGAAGGCCGGGCTAGCCAGGTTCGCTATGCGCACGGAGCCAATCCACAAATGCGGGCTCGTCCATGCTTCCTTCTGCCACAGAAAGCATGGTTAAAACACTGTCTGCATCTGAAGCATTCAGTACGTAGCCATTCAGCAGCAAAAATGTTTCCACTGCCACAAATGCGGTGCGCTTGTTGCCATCTATAAAGGGATGGTTTTTCGCCAGACCCACGCCATACGCTGCCGCAAGTGCGGCGGCATCCGGTTCGCCATAGGCGACCAGGTTGACCGGGCGAGCCAGCGCAGAATCAAACAGGTTTTCATCCCGCATCCCGCTTGCCCCGCCATGTTCTGCCAGTTGCTCACCATGCGCCGCAACCAGCACCGCGCGATCCAGCCACAGCCAGCTCATTTAGCCAGTTCGCGTAGAACAGCACGGCGTTTTTTCATTACCGCGCGCGCGACTTTCATTTGCTTCTCAAACTCCGGGTCGTGCGGCGTGATTGTGTAGCCTTCTGGTGATTCGGTAATAAACACGGAATCGCCTTTTTCCAGCTTTAGATGTGCAAGAACTTCCTTGGGCAAAATCACGCCTACGGAATTGCCGATTTGAGTCAGTTTAAGTGCGTGCAT
>JAYUCZ010000168.1:0-3832 GCA_043740065.1 Thiobacillaceae bacterium
GCGGCAGACGCGCTCGCCGCTTTGTTTGGCTGCGGCCAGCGCGGTTTCGGCAACATTTTCACGGTTGCAGAAGATGCCGCTGTAGCGGTCGCCCAGGGCATAGTGCATGGCACCAGTCAGGGTGGCGAAGTCGGCGATCACGTCGGGCTTGGCGCGTGCCGCCAATGTGAGCGTATCGGCCAGCACCATGCGGCCTTCGGCATCGGTATGCACGACTTCGATCGTCGTTCCGTTCAGTGCTTTAACGATTTCATTCTGGCGATAGGCTTGCGGGCTGATGTGGTTTTCGGCCAGCGCCAGCCAGCCGTCGATCTGCACCGGCAGTTTCAATTTTGATGCTGCGGCCATAATGCCCAGCACCACCGCCGAGCCGTTCATGTCCTCGTGCATGCCCTGCATGTATTTGGCGGGCTTGAGGTTGTGGCCACCGGTATCGAAGCAGATGCCCTTGCCGACCAGCGCCACCTTCTTCCCCGACCCCTGACCCCCGACCCCTGACCCCTTGTTTTTTCCCCCTTCCCCCTTGTAACTAACGTGAACAATCGCCGCATCTTTGGCCGGCGAGCCTTGCGCCACGGCACAAAACGCCCCCGCGCCCATTTTCTGCAATTTATCGTAAGGGAATTCTTCCACTTTCCAGCCATAGGTTTTTGCCAGCGCCTTGATGCGCTTGCGATATGCGCCCGGCGTGAGGTCGTTGGGCGGCAAATTGGTCAGCGAGCGGGTCAGGAAGTTGCCTTCGGCCAGCGCCAGTTCACGCGCATAAGATTGGCTTTTTGCTACGCCATGCAAGACCAGTTTTTTCAGCCCGGCGGCGGGCTTGGCGGTTTTTTGCACCGGCAAAGGCTGCGCGTTGACGGCTGCGCAATACACGGCATCGCTAAATGTCTGTTGTTTGAAAGCGGCAGAGCCAAATACCGCTAGCTGAATTTCAGCAGGATGTTCGCCCAGCAAAGGTTCCAGTGCTTTGCGCAGTTGGGCGTGGCGCACAAAAGGTTCCGCGTTCTCGTCCAGCATGGCGTAAACGCACATACCTGCACCCCGCTCAATCGCCAGTGGCGACTTTGCCAATTCATCCGGTTTCAGCTTTTTGCGCTTGAGTGCTGCGGCCAGAAAATCCTGTCCGGGCAAGCCATCAATCGCTTGCCCAACAGGCAACATGACCAACGTGTGGCTTGCACCGGCAAGGGTTTTATCGGTGGCATCGAGTTTCTTTTCGGCAATTTGCAAGGACATGGAGTTTTCCGGTAAGGCGGGCTACAGAGATAAGCCAAATTGAATGAACAGCAGTTTTCCGGGATAATACCGCGTTTCTCGCAGCACACTTTTCACCCTTCCTCCGAACCATTCAAAGGGACTCAATGAAACTGGAAGACAAGAAGCGCGTATTAAAAGAGATGGTGTTGCACCGTCGTTTTGAAGAACGCTGCTACCAATCCTATATCGAACGCAAAATCGGCGGCTTCCTCCACCTGTATCCCGGCCAGGAAGCCTGCTGCAACGGCGTGATGGAAGCCGCCCGCCCAGGTTTTGACTATGTGATTACCGGCTACCGCGATCACGTTCACGCCATCAAGTGCGGCTCGGATCCCAAGGAAGTGATGGCCGAGTTATATGGCAAGGAAACCGGCACGTCCAAAGGCCGTGGCGGCTCCATGCATATTTTTGATGTCGCCCACCGTTTTATGGGCGGCTACGCGCTGGTCGGCGGACCGTTCCCGTTGGCGGCTGGCATTGCCAAGGGCATCCAGCTTAAAGGCGGCGAAGAAATCGCCATTTGTTTTCTGGGCGATGCGGCCAATAACCAGGGCGTGTTTCACGAAACCCTGAACATGGCGGCGCTGTGGAAACTGCCGGTGCTGTTTGTGTGTGAAAACAATTTGTACGGTATCGGCACGTCGATTGAGCGTTCCACCGCCGTGGTTCACCAGCACAAGCGCGTGGCGGCCTACAACATCCCCGCCAACGAGTGCGATGGGCAGGATATTGAAAAAGTCTATGAAGCCGCCAAGGTGGCCGTCAACCATGTGCGTTCCGGCAAAGGCCCGTATTTTCTGGAGCTGATGACTTACCGTTATCGCGGCCATTCCATGTCCGACTCGCGCGGCTACCGCTCGCGCGAAGAAGAAGAAGAATGGAAACAGCGCGACCCGATTTATATTTTGCGCGACCGCCTGATTGCCGAAGGCGCGATGAGCATGGCGGATTACCAGGCCATCGAAAAAGAAACCGATGCCTACATCGAAAACGAAGTCATCAAGTTTGCCGAAACCTCGCCCGAACCCAAGGTCGAAGAACTGGAAAAATATGTGTTCGCCGAGCGCGACACGCAAATGCGCTGGCTGACCGGCCAGGCATAAGGAGAACAACATGGCAAACATCATGTACTGGGAAGCGTTGCAACGCGCCCACGACGAAGAAATGGCACGCGATCCGCTGGTCATTTGCATGGGCGAAGACATCGGCGTAGCGGGCGGCACTTACAAGGCCACCAAGGGCCTGTACGAAAAATACGGCCCCTTGCGCGTAATGGACACGCCCATTTCCGAAGGCGGCTATACCGGCCTGGGCATTGGCGCTTCTTTTTTAGGCATTCGTCCGATTATCGAAATCATGTCGGTCAACTTTGCCTGGCTGGCGATGGATCAAATGTTCAACTCCGCCGCCAAGGTGCGTTACATGTCCGGCGGGCAACTGACCGCACCCTGTGTGTTCCGCTCTGCAGGTGGCACGGCACACCAGTTGGGTGCACAGCATTCGGCGCGCATGGAAAAAGTCTTCATGGGTATTGCCGGACTGCGCGTGGTCACGCCGTCCAATCCCAAGCAAGCCTACGGCCTGCTTAAATCCGCCATCCGCAGCGACGACCCGGTGTACATCAACGAACACGAGCTGATGTACAACATGAAGGGCGAAGTGCCCGATGGCGAATACTTCCACCCGCTGGAAGGCTCGGAAGTCGCCCGCTCCGGCACCGATGTCACGCTGTTTGGCTACAACATTTCCGTACACTGGAACTTGAAAGCCGCCGAAATTCTCGACAAGCAATACGGCATTTCCGCCGAAGTGATTGACCTGTATTCACTCGCCCCGCTAGACCGCGACGGCATCCGCAAATCGGTCGCCAAAACCCACCGCGCCGTGGTGGTGGGCGAAGACGAAGCCCCGGTTTCCGTCGGCTCGGAAGTCATCGCCATCATCAACGAAGAATGCTTCTTTGATCTGGATGCCGCGCCGGTGCGCGTCAACTCCGCCCTGGTGCCGCAGCCCTACAACCACACGCTGGAAATGGCCGCAATTCCTGACCATGAAGATGTGGTGAATGCGGTGTTGAAGCTGTTCGGCAAGGCTTGAGGGATCAGGGGTCGGGATTCAGGGGTCAGGGAGTGAACAACTACCAAGACTTGAAAGTTTGGCAGATGGCAATGACGTTGGCAGAAAACATCTACCGGGCGACTGCAACTTTCCCACCTCGGGAAACCTATGCACTTGCGAATCAACTCCAGCGTGCGGCAGTTTCCATCCCTTCAAATATTGCCGAAGGTCACGCAAGAAGTTCAACGAAGGACTATATGCGTTTTGTATCAATTTCACAGGGTTCGCTGGCTGAAGCAGAAACACAGCTCGAACTCGCGCATCGGCTGGGTTACATCCCCCAGTCCGAGTTGCTTTGTCTGCTAGAACAGACCAACGAAGTTGGCCGCATGTTGCATGGCCTGAGAAGCGCACTGGCCGCCAAACTGTCGCCCACTCCCTGACCCCTGAATCCTGACCCCTGAATCCTATGAACCATTACGCCATCACCATGCCGCAGCTCTCGGACACCATGACC
>JAYUCZ010000169.1:0-3831 GCA_043740065.1 Thiobacillaceae bacterium
TCATGAGGAGTTTTGCGACTGCAAATAGGCGAACAAGATCGTCATGCGTTTGAGTAAGGAACGGCTTAACTTGAACACATCGATCGCGAGTTCGCCGCGCATTTTCCAAGTAGTCACCCTCGGAGATAGTCTTTGAGATAAAGGCATCACGAATCTGACCGTACGCCCGATCTATGGTGGCCAACGATTCGTTCAATTTCTTGAGACTTGCATTCAACGAAGCCATCTCGTTAATGAGATCGAGATTAGTCAGTCCGATCATTAGCTCCGTATCGATCTGGTACTGGTGGAAGACGTTCATATAGATTGGATGATTGCCGGAAGTCAATCGAGCGTCGGTGAACACACCGATGCAATCGCTTGCTATGTAGAGATTGTCACTTGTGGTGTTGAGGCAATCATTGAAATAGTGTTGGAGACGAACCAGGGATGTATGGTTCTTTTCTTTCCGGTCGTACACCTTCTTCATTGCGTCACCGAAGCGGACAAACAAATACGCGAAAAATGCGCCAGCGAAGGCTCCTATAAGAGCGCGGAAGGCTTCAAGGTCAGTAGCCTTCCAAGCGTCCCAAAACACCCAAGCTGCCGAGGACGCAGCGATGGCTGCTGCAACTGCAACGATTGCTACGCCAAGCCCGAAGAGAATTGATGTCATGTGGTCATCGGTACGACTGTTGTGAGGCCCAACGTGCAATATACACCTGTACAGGTGTATATATAGTCCGGGAGAAGGTGCATATAAACGACATATTTCCACTATCCCATTGTTTATAAAAGATGTCCATATTTATATCAATCTACGCGCATTGGAAAATACACCGCTAGGCGGCTTCGTGCTTGTGTGTTAATTTCCCGAAAGATTTTAACTCTTTATGCAAAGCGGCGGGACTGAATTCAAGTCCGTTTTTCCAGCAGAGTGCGCCAAGCTCCAGGTGGTAGGTGTTTAGCTTAAGCGCCTTTGTTTGGTTTTTAGGCAGTTCTGCGCGATGTTCGTTTACTCATTCATGACACCGGATGCAGTTCCTCGCGGATCACCCGGCGCAGCGTGGATTCAATCTGTTCGCCCGCCATGGCTTGATGGAGCGCTTGATTGATCAGCGTCTGGTAGCCACGTTCGCCTGCCTTAGCCTTGAAGTACGCGATGACTGAACCGTCGAGCATGATCGAAACGCGTTGTTTGCCAAGATGCTCACTGACCGCTGTGGAGAATTCTTCGCGGGTCACGTCTTTCAGACCAACCCGCAGGCGGGGCGGTTTAGAGGTAGCGGGTGAGGATGTCGATTTCATGGGGTTCCGCCGTTCGCATGGAGATGATGTGAATGTCGTTTTCGGTTTCTGTGTGGCTGATTGTTACGATGGCCATACTTAGAAAGCCGGTGGTATTGAAGCGCTGTTCGCCGTCGTAATCGCGGGCATCTTCTTCCGTGACGGTCGGTCCGTTGAAAACCTGTGCTGCATCGGCGAAGTCAAAGCCATGTTTTTTCAGGTTGGAGGCGCGCTTGGCGGCTTTCCACGTAAAGTTCATGGGTTTTTATTATATATATGAATATGCATATTTCAAGGGGCTGACGAGGCTGTCGGAGACCTTTGTTTTTATTTAGCCAGTATCGATAAGGAACGCCATGTCAGAGACGCCGCCCTCACCTGCTCCAAAACTGCTCGATCAGGTACGCGACCGGATCAGGGTCAAGCATTACAGCATCCGTACCGAAACACAATATGTCCAATGGCTTAAGCGCTTCATCCTGTTTCATGGCAAGCGCCATCCGCGTGAGCTTGGCGTGACGGAGATCGAGGCATTTTTGACGCACTTGGCAGTGGATGGGAACGTGGCGGCTTCTACGCAAAATCAGGCCTTGTCGGCAATTTTGTTTTTGTACCGCGAGGTGCTGGAAATTGAACTGCCCAGGCTGGATGCGATTGTGCGTGCCAAGCGCCCGCAGCATTTGCCGGTGGTGCTGACGCGACAAGAGGTACGGGCGGTGCTGGCGCAAATGCAGAGCGTGTATGGGCTGATGGCGGCGATGCTGTACGGCACGGGAATGCGGTTGATGGAGTGTGTGCGCTTGCGGGTAAAGGATGTGGAGTTTGAGCGCGGCGAAATTTTGATCCGCGATGGCAAGGGCGCGAAGGATAGGGTGACGATGCTGCCGGAAGGGGTGGTGGCGGATTTGCAGGCGCATTTGCACAAGCGCCGGGCGCTGTTTGAAGAAGACAAGCTGTTGGGCAAGGCGGCGGTGTGTTTGCCCGATGCGCTGGCGCGCAAATATCCCAATGCGCCGACCGAATGGGGCTGGCAGTATATTTTTCCGTCCGGGAGTTTTTCCACTGACCCGCGCAGCGGTGAGGAGCGACGGCATCATCTGGACGAGAAGCTGTTGCAGCGGGCGATGAAAAGAGCGGTGCAGGCGGCGGATATTGCCAAGCCCGCTACGCCACATACGCTGCGTCATTCGTTTGCCACGCATTTGCTGAACAGCGGCTATGACATTCGCACCGTGCAGGAGTTGTTGGGCCATAAGGATGTGGCGACGACGATGATTTACACGCATGTGCTGAATAAGGGCGGGCGTGGTGTGGTGAGTCCGCTGGATGTTTGAATCTGCCCGCCCTTCGGGCGACCCCAAATCCCCCCGCCCTTCGGGCGACCCAAATCCCCCCGCCCTGACGGGCGACCCCCTTTGTCAAGGGGGGAGGCCGGCGGCTATTTTTTTGATGGGGCCTACCGCCAGCGGCAAGACCGGCGTGGCGGTGGCGCTTGTGCGGCGTTTGCCGGTGGAGATCATCAGTGTGGATTCGGCGCTGGTGTATCGCGATATGGACATTGGCACGGCCAAGCCGGATGCCGACACGCTGCGCATTGCGCCGCATCATTTAATTAATCTGATCGCTCCAACCGAGGCGTATTCGGCGGCGCGTTTTCGCGAAGACGCGCTGCGCTTGATGGCACAGATCACGGCACGCGGCAATGTTCCTTTGCTGGTGGGCGGCACCATGCTGTACTTCAAGGCGCTACGCGAAGGCTTGTCGGACATGCCGCAGGCGGATGTTGTTTTGCGTGAGGAAATTGAACGTGCGGCGCAACAACGCGGTTGGCCTGCCATGCACGCCGAGCTGGCGCAGCGTGACCCGCAAACCGCCGCGCGTTTGCAACCCACGGATGCGCAACGCATCCAGCGTGCGCTGGAAGTGGTGCGGCTAACCGGCGAGCCGATGGGCAAGCTGTGGGAAAAACAGCGTGGCGAAGCGCTGCCTTACCGGGTGTTGCCGATGGCGTTGGTGCCAAGCGACCGGGCGGTGTTGCACCAGCGCATTGCCGACCGCTTTGCCGCCATGCTGGAAATGGGTTTGGTGGATGAGGTGCGGCATTTGCGCGAGAAATACCCGCTGCATTCCGATCTGCCTTCCATGCGTTGCGTGGGCTATCGGCAAGCGTGGTCGCATCTTGCGGGCGAGTACGGTCTGGATGAATTACTGAATCGCGGAATTTTCGCCACCCGCCAACTGGCCAAGCGGCAGTTGACCTGGCTGCGTGGGATGCAGGTTGAAAAACTGGATTGCCTGGCGGAAGATTTGGCGGCGCAGGTGGAAGCGCGGGTTCGGGGGTTTTTGGGCGGGGCGGGGGAAACCCCGTCGATTTGATGGGCGACCTAAATCCCCCCGCCGGGCGACCCAAAATCCCCCGCCGGGCGACCCAAAATCCCCCCGCCCTGACGGGCGACCCCCTTTGTCAAGGCTATGTCCCAATTCCCTGTTGAAACTGTCCTGTTCTCCCGATAGCTGAAACAAAACAAGCGGTTGGCGTGATATTTTTTCCGAGGCGCTCAATCA
>JAYUCZ010000170.1:0-3816 GCA_043740065.1 Thiobacillaceae bacterium
GTGAAATCCAGTGCGCCTATGCTGGCTGCCGTCAGGCCGCAAATCGAAGCAGAATTGCGCAAGCAGTTGGCACAAAAACAGTTTGCCGAGGCAGCGGAAAGTTTCAACAACCTGGTCTATGAACAGGGCGCGAATCTTAAACCGGCCGTAGATGCGCTCAAGTTGACCCTGGCGACTTCCGATTGGCTGACCCGCAAGGGGCAACCCGCCGCCGGTCCACTAAGCTCGGAGAAACTGTTGACGGCGTTGTTTGCGGGCGATGCGATCAAGAGTCGGCAGAATATCGAGCCGGTCGAAATTAACCGCAACGAACTGGTCGCCGCACGCGTTGTGGATTATCGCCCGGCAAAACAGAAAGCGATTGCAGAGGTGGAAAACAGTATTCGCGAAAAGCTCTTAACAGAACAGACGGTCAAGCAGAGCGAGAAAATCGCTCAGTCCATGCTGGCACAACTCAAACAAGGTACTGAACCCGCCGGCCTGAACTGGAGCGCCTTTCAGATCATTGGCCGTCAGCAGCCTGGCGGGCTGGATCAGAAATCGCTGCTAAACGTCATGCGTCAGGATGGCACGAAACTGCCCGCATATACTGGTGCGGCTTTGCCGGATGGGGGCTATCGGCTGATTAGAGTGACGCGTGTTCTGGATGCCAATCCAGGCGAACCAAATTCCGCGCTGCATGCTGCGGTGGGGGCTGGCTTGCGACAGGCGTATGCCAGGGCAGATATGGCCGCTCAAATCGAGTTGACCAAGGCGGCGCAAAAGGTGAACGTCATGGCCAATGTTCTTGAAAAGAAAGAGTAACCTGAGGTTACGATGCAACTGATAGAGCGCATTTTCTACCCCAAACAAAAACCCGGCCTTGGCCGGGTTTTTGTTTGGGCGGGAGATATGTCGCTTAATCTGCGCCTGCTGTGGTGTTAAAGCCCGCATCTACGTAGGTGATTTCACCGGTGATGCCGGAAGCTAAATCTGACAGCAGGAAAGCGGCGACATTGCCGACTTCATCAATCGTTACATTGCGTCTGAGCGGCGCGTTTTTGGCAACAACGTCCAGTTTCTCATTGAATTTTGCAATGCCGCTTGCGGCCAGCGTTCTGATCGGGCCGGCGGAAACCGCGTTGACGCGGATGCCTTGCGGACCAAGGCTTTGCGCCATGTAATAAACCCCGGATTCGAGGCTGGCCTTGGCGAGTCCCATGACGTTGTAGTTAGGGATGGAGCGGACAGCGCCCAGATAGGAGAGCGTCAATAGTGCCGCATTGCGGCCTTGCATCATTGGCAGTGCGGCTTTGGCGAGCGCGGCAAAACTGTATGCGCTGATGTCGTGTGCAATCCTGAAATTTTCACGCGTAACCGATGACAGGAAATCACCGGCCAGCGCCTCTTTTGGCGTAAAGGCAATGGAGTGAACCAGACCATCAAGCCCATCCCACTGTTTGCCAAGCGCATCGAACACTTCGGTAATTTGCTCATCGCTGCCCACGTCGCAGGGAAAAACCAGCGTGGAGCCGAATTCTGCGGCAAATTCCGACACCCTGTCCTTGATGCGATCACCCTGATAGGTAAAGGCGAGTTCTGCGCCTTCGCGCCGACAGGCGGAGGCAATGCCGTATGCAATTGAGCGGTTGCTGATAACACCGGTAACCAGAATCTTTTTGCCGGTCAGAAAGCCCATGTTCATGTCCTTGTGCGAAAGAAAAAAGATGACCGAATTATAGCCGAGCGCTGCTCCTGACTTGATACACTATCTGCCCATGCGACTCTGGTTTCCGTTTTTATTCCTGACGACCCTGCTTTCAGGCTGTGGTGATGCCTGGAACAACCCCTATCCGCAGGGGGGGGCGGGCACGGGTACGCTCTATACCGTGTTTGAAGAACGCCCCAAGCACCTTGATCCCGCACGTTCCTACAGTAGCAACGAAGTGGAATTTACCGGCCAGGTTTACGAACCGCCGCTGCAATACCATTTCCTCAAACGGCCTTACACGCTGGAGTCGCTAACCGCCAGCGCAATGCCTGTGGTGCGTTACTGGGACGCGTCCGGCAAGGCGTTGCCGCCAGACGCGCCCCCCGAAAAAATTGTCCGCGCCACTTACGACATCAGTATTCGCCCCGGCATCCGCTATCAGCCGCATCCGGCTTTTGCCATGAAACAGGACGGCAGCCCGCGCTATGTGCCATTGCCGGACGGTGCGCTGGATTCCATCAATACGTTGGCGGACTTTCACGAAACCGGCACACGCGAGCTGACTGCCGAAGACTACGTTTATGAAATCAAGCGGCTGGCCAGCCCGCGGTTGAATTCGCCCATCTTTGGCTTGATGAGCGAATACATCCTGGATCTGGACACGTTGAACAAGCAGCTGGTTTTAGCTGCCCAAGCCAGCAAAAAAACCGCCTGGCTGGATTTGCGCCCGCACGAATTTTCTGGTGCGCAGGTAACCGGAAAGTACAGCTATCGCATTACCCTGAAAAAACATTACCCGCAGTTTATTTACTGGCTGGCCATGCCGTTCTTTGCGCCCATTCCCTGGGAAGCGGAACGGTTTTATACCCAGCCCGGCATGGAGGCGCGTAATCTTAATCTGGATTGGCATCCAGTCGGAACAGGGCCGTTTATGCTGAGCGAGAATGATCCCAACCGCAGAATGGTGCTATCGAGAAACCCCAACTTTCACGGCGAAACCTATCCGTCTGAGGGCGAAGCCGAGGACAAGCGCAAAGGCTTGCTGGCGGATGCCGGGAAGACTTTGCCGCTGCTGGATCGCGCCGTGTTTACCCTGGAGAAAGAAGACATTCCGCAGTGGAGCAAATTCCTGCAAGGCTATTACGATGCTTCCGGCATCAGCTCGGACAACTTTGACCAGGCCGTGCAGTTTTCTCCGCAAGGCGAGGCTGACCTTACCCCGGAAATGAAGCAGAAAAAAATCCGCCTGGTCACGGCGATTACCACCAGCAGCCGCTACATGGGCTTCAATATGAAAGACCCTATGGTCGGCCATGCGGGGGGCGAGGCGGCAAAAAAACTGCGCCAGGCCATTTCTGTTGCGGTGGATTACGAGGAGTTTATTTCCATCTTTCTGAATGGTCGCGGCATTGCGGCGCAGGGCGCGTTGCCGCCGGGTATTTTTGGCTACCAGGAAGATTTCAATCCCATTGTCTATGCTGCGCCGGGCAAGCGCCGCAACCTGGGTGAAGCCAGGAAGCTGTTAGCCGAGGCCGGTTATCCGAATGGGCGAAACAGCAAAACCGGGCAACCGCTGGTGCTGTATTTTGACACCGCCGCATCCGGGCCGGATGCCAAATCGCGCCTGGATTGGCTAATCAAGCAGTTTAAAAAACTGGATATTCAACTGGTGGTGCGTGCTACCGATTACAACCGCTTCCAGGACAAAATGCTGCAAGGCAACGCGCAGATTTTTGAATGGGGCTGGAATGCGGATTACCCCGATCCGGAAAACTTTTTCTTCCTGCTGTATGGCCCCAACGGCAAGGCAGGCAAGAACGGCGAGAATGCCGCCAATTACAGCAACCCGGAATTCGACCGTCTGTTCGCACAAATGAAAAGCATGGAAAACAGCCCGCAAAGGCAACAGGTGATTGACCAGATGACGGATGTCCTGCGCAATGATGCGCCCTGGTTATTTGGTTTTCATCCCAAAGCGTTCAGCCTGCAACATGCCTGGGTGGGCAACGTAAAACCCAACCTGATGGCGAACAACACGCTCAAATACCGGCGTATTGATGCTGCCTGGCGGGCGGAAAACCGCGCCAACTGGAACCACCCGGTATGGTGGCCATTTTTGCTGATGT
>JAYUCZ010000171.1:0-3797 GCA_043740065.1 Thiobacillaceae bacterium
CCCGAAACGCAGGCCGTCACCTGGCGCGGCAAGAACATCGGCGACGTGCTGAAAATGGAGGTCGATGAAGCGGTAACGTTCTTCGCCGCCATGCCCAACATCAGCCACCCGCTGCAACTGCTCAAAGACGTCGGCCTCGGCTACCTCACGCTCGGCCAGCCGTCACCGACGCTAAGCGGCGGCGAAGCGCAGCGCATCAAGCTCGTGACCGAACTCAGCAAGGTGCGCGACGACATCACACGCCGCGGCCAGAAGGCGCCGCACACGCTGTATGTGCTCGACGAGCCGACGGTCGGCCTGCACATGGCCGATGTGGAAAAGCTGATTCATGTGCTGCACCGGCTGGTCAACGGCGGCCACAGCGTGATCGTGATCGAGCACGATCTTGATGTGATCGCCGAGGCCGACTGGGTGATTGACCTGGGGCCTGATGGCGGCAATGCAGGCGGCTGGGTCGTCGCTTCGGCGCCGCCGGAAGAAGTGGTGCGGCTGGGTACGCATACCGGGAAAGCGCTGGAGGGCGTGCTGGCGCGAGTTTGACGGGCGGGCTTAATGCGCTGCACTCGCTATTGATTTAGTAGCTTCTTACGCCCGTCTGTGTTGGGATGAAGCCTGATTTGGCTTAAACTCTAACGACGAATCGATCCACAATGAGATCGAGGCTGAAAAGCGCCATCGGCTGCGGCACGTTCGCCGTCACAGCTCAAGGTGGTAAGTCCCGCTTACCACCTTCGGCCTTCTGCTTACCACCTTCAGGCGCGTGCTTGCCACCTTCAGGTCCCTGCGCTGCGGCCAGGCTCGTTCAGAACCGCCCGGAAGCCAGCTTTAACTAACCAGCAGTCTTAGTTAAGGAAAAGCAGTTTTCTTTAACTAGTGAAAAGCTTTAGGTAAGCTTCAAACGCATAGACACGTCCGCGAAGTTGTCCGGTGGTCTCGATCAAAATGCCTTTGAACGTCAGTTCCCGGATCAAGGCGTTGATCGTGGGTGTACTCACCGCCAACGCCGATGCCAGTTCAGCCGCCGAAATGATCGGTCTTTTGTACAGATGGTTCAAAGCCTGCCTGGCCAGCACCGCTCGCTTGCCAAGGGACATCACTTCATGCTCCACGTCAGACCGCAAGTGGAGCACCTGCCGGAAAACGTCGCGGCCCCTGGCCGCCGTTTCCGCCATGCCGGTTAGAAAAAAGCGCACCCAATGAATCAGGTCGTTGGACATTCGCACGCGCATGAGCGCGTCGTAATAGCTGGCGCGATTGCGCTCGAAAAAGTCGGACAGGTAAAGCGACGGCTTGGCCAGCAGCCCGTGGCTGACAAGATAGAGCGGAATCATCAGTCGGCCAATACGTCCATTGCCATCGGCAAATGGGTGAATCGTCTCGAACTGATAGTGCGCCAGCGCCACGCGCACCAGGTGCGGCACGGCAATGGCCTCGTTGTGCCAGAAACTCTCCAGGTCGCTCATCAAGTCCGGCACCTCGCTTGGGTGCGGGGGAATGAAGGCCGCATCGGACAGATTGGAGCCACCAATCCAGTTTTGCGTGGTTCGGAACTCGCCCGGATACTTGTGCTCGCCGCGCACGCCGCGCATCAAAATTTCATGCGTATTGCGCAGCAGGCGGTTTAAAAGCGGCAGGTTTTCAAGCTCACGGACGGCCGTATTGACGGCGTCAATGTAGTTGCGCACTTCCCGCCAGCCGTCCCGTTTCTCGGGTTGGATCTGGTCTTCAGAAAGCAGGGCTTCGTCAATGGCGGTTTGCGCGCCCTCAATGCGGCTGGAGGTTTGCGCCTCTTTCACCACATGCATTTCGATGAACAGGTCAATGTCCGGCACGATCAGCGAAAAGGCGTTGAGCTCGCCCAGCGCCCGATTGGCTTGCTCAAGCAAGACGTGGATGGTCGGGTCTTCCCAGGTCCAGCCGTGGTTGACCGTGACAGGCGAAAAGCTTTTGTACTGGTACTGCCGCCGCCAGACGCCGGATTTGAATTGTTCAAATTTCATTTTTTCCCCGCCAGTGCCAGGAAATTTTCAACAGCATTTGCGGCATCAACAACTTCTTGCCGAGGGATGTTGGGCGCGCTGGGGCGAGAGTAGGGTTTCATCACGACGGTTTTAAACATTTCGATGCGCTGCAGGCAAGCTGACCAGTCTGCCTGCGCAACCGTTGCAGTCTTGATTTTCACGGTCGCTTTGCGCGCGAGCGGGGTTTAGGCTTGGCTGGCCGGGTGGGCGCCACACCTTCCAGCAGCGCGGGGGTAGCTGGCGCGGGCAGGTAGTTGTCTTTGCTCACCACGGGCTGACCCGTTTTGGCTTCCAGCGCCTTGCGCGCATTGCCGGCAATGGTGCCGCCTTGTTTGGCCGATGTACGGTTTTCGACAAAGCCCAAGGCATCATTGCGCCGCGCAATTTCCGTGATGCTGGCCTCACCCAGCATGGTGAAAATCAGCTCCAGATCGGTCATGTGGTCGCGCAGCTTGTTGCCGGTTTTCACTTTGTCCAGGCTTTTCAGCTGGCTGTGCTCGCTGGGCGTCACGCCAAAGGTAGCGCGGGCAATTTCAGCGGTCAGGATGGAATATTCAAGGCCTTCCGCCACACCGCGAGCTTTCCACTCGTCGGTCAGTTCACCGCCCACCGTGATGGAGCGCAAGCGCTTTTCAATCCACGCCTGCGGGTAACCCTTGGCCTGATACAACTCGCGAGCGCGGGCACTGGCGAGTTCCGGGTTTTCGATTTCCTTCACCCGCTCGTAGCCCACCTGCGCCAGCCAGCGCTTGAAGGGTTCGGCGCGGGGCGAGGGGATGGACTGGATGATGCGAAAGAGGCCTTCGATGTTGGCGCAGTGGGTCGCGCGCATTTTTCCATCAGGCGCCAATAGTGGAAGGGGGGTACAAGTTGTACCCCAGTTGGCATCCAGCATCGGGTCGCGGCTTCGCATCTTTTTAATGTATTGCCGCACATCTGCCGAATCTGTGAGAACAGCCACCACATCGACGATGGCGAACCACCATTCATCGTTGTGCCATGTGCGGCGGATCGCCTTTTCCTGAAAGACAACAAGATGGTCGGCAGGCTCACCCTGTTTTGTAATCTTCTTGCTCATGACTTTACCCCTTGAACGCCTGATCGAGCTGGGCTTCCATGTTCAGCCCGCCATCATCGAGATAGATAAAACGGAAGGTACAGCGCCCGCCGCTGCTTGCCGCCCACAGCTCGCCGACCTTGCGCTTCTCGATCTCGCCAGGCTCGTTGCGCAAGTGCGCTCCCTTGTATTCAATCACCGCGAGACGGCCACCCACCAGTTCCACGATGAAGTCAGGGAAAGTCCGGCCTCGCGCCGTTGGCAGCCAGAATCCAAACGGGGCTTGATCCAGATTGCGCACCCAATGCTTGACTTGTGGATGACGATCAATCAGCCGCGCGCACTCGAACTCCTCGCCCTTGTCCTTAAAATCCGCGATGACCGGGTAATAGTGTTTCTTGAATTCCCAGCGCCCGGCATAGCGGCTACCGGCGTGGGCTGGATAACCGCCCGGCGTAAAGTTGAACGTGTGCGACCAGTCCGCCTCGATCTGCCAACCGCCATCCAGCACCAGTTGCTGGAACTGCACTTTGGCTGTGGCCTCGCGCATGTCGGCGATTTGCGCATCGATGCGCCGCGCCAGCACGAAGCGTAGTCGGGCAAGCATGTTGAGCGAAACGTGCTGGTCATTGAGCAGATAATTCACCACTGCCGTCAGGTACGCCAGCAGGTGCGATTGCACGATATCCGCCTGCCGCACCTCGCGATTCAGCCAGCGC
>JAYUCZ010000172.1:0-3795 GCA_043740065.1 Thiobacillaceae bacterium
AAAGGAACTGGAAAATGCCCGCAGCGCCGGGCAAATCGGCTCGTCATTGCAAGCCGAAGTCATTCTGCGTGCCAAGCCAGAATTACACGCCGTGCTGGCCTCGCTGGGCGACGACCTGCGTTTTGTGCTGATTACCTCCAAAGCCGAACTGGTACAGGCCGACGAAGACAGCAACACCGTTATCGCCAGCCCGCACAGCAAATGCGAGCGTTGCTGGCATGTGCGCGAAGAGGTCGGCGCACATGCCGAACACCCGCAACTGTGCGGGCGCTGTGTCAGCAATTTGTTTGGCGAAGGCGAAGTGCGCAATCATGCATAAGTGGCTATGGATTTCGGCGCTGGTTTTTGCGGTCGATCAGATCACCAAATGGGCGGTGTTCCTGAGCATGGAATATCACAGCATGATTCCGGTGCTGCCGTTTTTCAGCCTGGTGCATGTACACAACACCGGCGCGGCCTTCAGCTTTCTGGCCGATGCGGGCGGCTGGCAGCGCTGGTTTTTTCTGGATGTTGCCATTGCCACCAGCGCATTCATCTTGTACCTGTTACGCAAACACCACCACGAGGCGCTCATGTCCGTCAGTCTCGCGCTCATCCTGGGCGGAGCAATCGGCAACATCTTCGACCGGCTATGGCACGGCTTTGTCGTGGATTTCTTTTACTTTTATTATCAAACTTGGTCATTTCCCGCGTTCAACATTGCCGACGCGGCCATTACTGTCGGCGCGGTGTTGCTGATTGCCGATGGATTCCGCCACAAAAAAACATGAGTAACCAGCCCGTTGCCCACGGCGACACCATCACCCTGCGCTACGCCATCCGGCTTAAAGACGGCACAGAATTCATCTCCAATTTTGAAGACGACGAACCCGACACCCTCAGCGTCGGCGACGGCACGTTAAACCCGCCGCTGGAACAATGGCTGATTGGCATTCTGCCCGGCGAGCGGCATGTTTTTTTGCTCGACCCCTGGCAAGCCTTTGGTGCCAGCAATCCGGATTTGATCCAGACACTCGACCCGCAGGACATCCCACCCGACATGACGCTGGAGTCCGACACCCTGGTTGAATTCGCGCTACCCAATGGTCAAACGCTGGCGGGTACAATCCTGGAAGTCTGCCCTGACGGCGTGAAAGTGGATTTCAACCACCCGTTGGCCGACTGCCCCATCGAGTTTGAAGTGGAAGTCACCAACATTCAGGAACACACAGCGCCATGAGTCAGCCGCAACCCATCCTCTTTCTTGCCAACCCACGCGGCTTTTGCGCTGGCGTGGATCGCGCCATTGCCATCGTTGAACGGGCTTTGGAAAAGTTTGGCGCACCAATTTATGTGCGCCACGAAGTCGTGCATAACGCCTACGTCGTTAACGACCTCAAGCAAAAAGGCGCAGTGTTCGTCGAAGAACTGGACGAAGTGCCCACGGGAGCCACGGTTATTTTCAGCGCCCACGGCGTATCGCTGGCAATCAAACAAGAAGCCGAAGCGCGCGGGCTAAACATATTCGACGCGACCTGCCCGCTGGTCACCAAAGTCCACGTCGAAGTTTCCAAGATGCGCGACAAGGGACTGGAAATCATCATGATCGGCCACAAAGGCCACCCCGAAGTCGAAGGCACCATGGGGCAAAGTCAGGGCGGCATGTATCTGGTGGAAACCCCGGGTGATGTTGCCGCCTTGAACGTGACCAACCCCGACAGGCTCGCCTACGTTACCCAGACCACGCTCTCCGTGGATGATGCTGCACGCGTAGTCGATGCGCTGCGAAAAAAGTTTCCCAACATCGTCGGCCCCAAAAAGGACGACATCTGCTACGCCACGCAAAACCGCCAGGATGCCGTCAAAAAATTAGCGGCAAACTGTGATGCCGTGCTGGTGGTAGGTTCGCCCAACAGTTCCAACTCCAACCGCTTGCGCGAAGTTGCCGAAAACCTCGGCATCCCGGCCTGGCTGGTGGATAGCGCCGAAGACATCCAGCCGCAATGGCTGCAAGGCAAAACCCGCATCGGCATTACCGCCGGTGCCTCCGCGCCAGAAATTCTGGTCGAACAAGTCATCGCCCGCCTGAAACAACTCGGAGCCACCGAAATAGCGTCGCTGGAAGGCTTGCAGGAAACGGTGAATTTCCCGTTGCCGAAGGGTTTATAGGGGGCAATAGGGGTATATCGGTGTGTTCCCCCCTTGACAAAGGGGGGTTGAGGGGGATTTGAGGGTCGTAACCTGTTTTGGCAAAGCTAAAATCCCCCTCAATCCCCCTTTGTCAAGGGGGAAGCAAACCGAATTTCACAATGGATAATCCCGGTTAAACCGTCTTAAATTCGGGGACCACTACACCCGCCGCCTTATGCTAAAGTGCAATCGTCCCTGTTTTGAGGATTGTGCGATGTCCCCTACCCCCGCCGTTAACCTCTTTATCTCTGTCGAAGAGTACATCGAGGGCGAACACCACAGCGAAATCAGGCACGAATACGTTGACGGGCAGGTTTATGCCATGGGCGGAGCCAGTGATCGTCATGCTCTGATCGTCAATGCGCTGGCTTTTGCGCTGACTCCAGCCGCACGCAGCCAACATTGCCAGCTTTTTACCTCGGACATGAAAGTGCGGTTAGACATCGCTGGCAAATCCGTGTTCTATTACCCCGACCTGCTGCTGTCTTGCGACCCCTCCGACCGAGAAACTTACTTCCGCAGCCGGCCTTGCCTGATTATCGAAGTACTTTCCGAATCCACCGAGCGCATCGACCGGCGCGAAAAGCTGCTGGCTTATCAAACCTTGTCCAGCGTTCAGGAATACATGCTGGTCGCGCAGCACACCAAACACGTCGAAATCTATCGCCGCGCCAACGGCTGGCAAACCGAATATGCCGAATCGGGCGAAATCCGGCTCGACTGCCTGGATACCAGCATTGCGCTGGATGCCATTTATGCCGATCTGGAGCTGTTGTGATGTCGTGATGCGCGATCAAGAATAGCAACAGGAACAGAAAGGATTTTCTACACCCTTTCGCGTTTAACCCCTCATTACGCCGAACGCATTTCCTCGCGAATCACGCGCCTTGTCTATGCTGTGTCTATCGGTTCGGTTGGCTAACTTGGCTAGGCAAGACTATACTGCGCGTACTCAGCAAAATATCTCAAGAGGTCTGCCATGCAATGCAACATGCTCGAAGCCAAAAACCAACTATCCAAACTGGTGCGAGCCGCGCTGACGGGTGAAGATGTCGTCATTGCCAACAAAGGTGTTCCGGTTGTCAGGCTGGTTAAAATCGTGGGGGCGGTTAACGTGCGCAAGCCGGGTGCTTGGTCGGCGCTGCCCAAAGCCCCAGCGGATTGGGACACACCCGACACAAATGCAAGCATCGCCGAGGCACTCGCGGGCAACAACCTGCCATGAGGCGCTACCTGCTGGACACCCACTTGGTGTATTGGTGGATGACGGCGGATACACAACTGGGCAAAAGCACACAACGCATCATCGAAAAATCGGAAACCATCGTCAGCACCGCCAGCGTATGGGAAATGATGCTGAAAAACGCCAAAGGCAAATTGCCCCTGCCACAAGGCATCATCACCGAACAACTTGAAGCGCAAGGCTTTGCCCTGCTGCCGATTCTTCCGCGCCACCTCGAAACCATGCGCAACCTGGCCTGCGCACACCCAGACCCATTTGACCGCCTGCTGATCGCGCAGGCGCAAAACGAACGCCTAACGCTGCTGACCCGCGATGCGGCGATACTGGCACTGGGGCTGGATGGGATCGTGAAGGGATAACTACTGATCCGGCCAGCAAATACT
>JAYUCZ010000173.1:0-3754 GCA_043740065.1 Thiobacillaceae bacterium
TGTCTGGCCTGGGTACTGAATCAGCCATAGGCGCCACGGCAAGCGTCAACTCTGCAACTTGCTGCTGGGCTGTAGGCACGATGGGAGGGACAAATACTGCTGGAGCCCGCTGTGCGCGCGCATCCGATTCGATGTTTTTAGCCGGGGGAGCGGGCGCCACCGGTACAGCTTGGGGTGCAGTTTGCGACGCGTAAATTGCTTTCTCGGCCATCGCCCGCAGCAGCATAATTTCGCGATAAGCCCCGGGGTCAAAACCCTGGCGCGTGCCATCCCGGCGGTCATACACGAGGTCTGCAAGAAAAGCGACGGCTTCACGTGTGCCCCACAAGTTTTGCAATTGCGTGATGACGTGCGGATAAGCTTCTAGGTTGGCGCCACCTGATGTTTTGGGCACTGCAGGGGCGGCGCTCAGGTTGATGTTGTAGTATTTTTTACAGGCGAGACAGGTCGCGTGATACTCGGCTTCGGGGCCTTCGCGCGTTAGCAAATCGAGGAGTAACAGCCAGGGCACGGGCGATTCGGTGGGGGCTTCACGTACGTGTTCCTGCAACAGATGAATAGCTAAACTGGCGTGACCGTGCGCCACATACACTTCCGCTTGATCCAGAATATCTTCGTTTACTTCGGTACCGTAGGTCGAAAGCGACTGCGTAAAAATTGCCGCATTCTTTGCTTCCGGCAGAGCAGCCGCGAGTGAATCAGCAGCAGTTAGAGTGGCCGGTTCAGCCAATGCAGGCTCACCCAGCGTGACCCAGGAGGGAGCCGCAGTTTTTGGTTCGCGGGGCGCCCGCTTGCTTCGCCGATTGTAAGCGCGCAAGCCAAAAAACAGCGCCAGCCCCCCCACAGGGAAGCCCAAGCCGATCAAAAATTGCGACCAGGGCGGGGTTTCGACCACGGTTTTGGGTTTAGGCGGAGGAGGGGGAAGTGGGGCCTTCATCACCCGACTACGCGTCTCAAGTTCGTCATTGCGTTTTTGTAACGCGCTCAGCTGTGCCTGCAGATACGCGAGGCGATGGCTTAACGAAGTATGCTCATCGGATAATTCCGTGGGGCTCAATGCCGCTTGCGGGGGCGACAATTCCGTTTTGTTTTTTCCGTCCAGGCTAAGCGCAGCAGTCTCGGGAGCGGCTGCCCGATAGTGGCTACCTGACAACACCAGATGCGAATCCACGGGTTTGCTTATCGCCGGGCGGGGCAGCGTTGCCGCTGTTTTAATCGGCCGACTGGAGGCGCGCGCGAGGTGTTTGGCAATGTGGCTACGCGCGAACGTAGAACTCGTTCTTGGCCCGCGAGTTAACTTGCGCGGTGATTGCGAGACCTCAGCGGAACGTGAGCTGTCAGCTATTTCAGTATTAGATAAATGACTGGAAGGAGGGTCCAACAACACCACATATTCCCGTTGCAAACGGTCCACACAGCCCGCACTGACGGTGACTTGCAAAACGGGGTCATTGATGGTCTGTGAGGTCGAGATGAAAAGCGTGGTTTCGCCATTTCTGGTTTCGAGCCTGATACGGGCATTCGCCGCGCTCGGGAGGCCGGCGTCGTTACCGGTTTTTAAATCAAAGCATTCGGGCTGAATATCCTTAGGCGCATCCAGCACCTTGATGCTTGCGTGAAAAGGTTTGCCGAGAGAAGACTGAACGACAATTTCGCCCAAACCCAATGCCCAGGCGGAGCCAGAAAAAAAAGCGGGAAGCCAAAAGGCGAGGAATGAACGATTCAAGGCAGGTGCTTACGATTCACACGAATGCCATGTACTTCGGTTCCTGCGGGCCCGAACTTTAATTAATTACTTGCTGAATCGACGACTAGACTCGTTAGCCGAACTAGTTGATTAAGAGCAAAACCCAGACCATCACCACATTGAGCAGGGCCAGCAACACCGCAGCGCTGCCCATATCCTTGGCACGTTTGATCAGTAGATGGTGCTCGAGTGAAATCCGGTCCACGCTGGCCTCGATGGCGGAATTCAATAACTCAACGATTAACACCAGCAGCACCGAGCCGACCATCAGCACTTTTTCGATGGCCGTTTCACCTAGATAAAACGCCAATGGCACCAGCACCAGCGCTAACCAAAACTCCTGTCGAAATGCGCTTTCGTATTTGTAAGCGGCGCAAAACCCATCCCAGGAATACCCGGCGGCGTTTAAGATGCGGCGCAGCCCGGTTTTGCCTTTAAATGGGCTGGAGGACGGCGTCATGCCGCGGGTTTGTACGCCAGATCGAGTTCGCGCGCGGCTTTCACATCGTCCAGCCGCCGCACCGGCAAGCTGTAGGGCGCGCCTTTGACCAGATCGGCGTTGGTTTCGGCTTCATGCTTGATCGCTTTCATTGCCGCGACGAATCCATCCAACGTTTCGCGCGACTCGGTTTCGGTTGGCTCGATCAGCAGGCACTCCGGCACCAGCAGCGGAAAATACGTGGTCGGCGCGTGATAACCGTAGTCGAGCAGGCGCTTCGCAAAATCCATAGCCGACACACCCGTCGCGTCCTTGAGTTTTTTCAATGTGACGATGAATTCGTGGCTGGCGCGGCGCTCAGGGAATGCGAGATCGAATCCCGCTTTGCGTAATTCGGCCATCAGATAATTAGCGTTCAGCGTCGCGAATTCGGCGACGCGGTGCATGCCCTCGCGTCCGAGCAGGCGCGCGTAAATGTAGGCGCGCATCAGCACGCCCGCGTTGCCCATATTGGCCGACAGGCGGCCGATCGACTGCGGCAGGTCGGCTTCAGTCGCGAGCCGGTACGCGCCGCGCTCTTCGAGCACCAGCGGAATCGGCATAAAGGGCAGCAGGCGTTCGGCGACGCCCACTGGCCCCGCGCCTGGCCCGCCGCCGCCGTGCGGCGTGGAAAAAGTCTTGTGCAGATTCATGTGGATCACGTCAAAACCCATGTCGCCGGGGCGCACTTTGCCGAGAATCGCATTCAGATTTGCGCCGTCGTAGTAGAGCAAGCCGCCTGCATCGTGGACGATCTTTTGGATGTCGGCGATGGTTTTTTCGAACACGCCCAAGGTCGAGGGATTGGTCAGCATCAACCCGGCGGTATGCGGGCCAACCGCAGCGCGCAACGCCGCCAGATCAACGCTGCCGGTCGCATCGGTGGGGATTTCCTTGACCGTGTAACCGCACATCACCGCGGTCGCTGGATTGGTGCCGTGCGCCGCGTCCGGCACAATAATCTCGCGCCGCGCCGTATCGCCGCGCGCATCGTGATACGCGCGGATCATCGCGACACCCGCGAATTCGCCATGCGCGCCCGCCATCGGCGCCATCGACACGCCCGCCATGCCGGTTACATCTTTCAGCATCTGCTGCAATTCGAACATGCTCGCCAAAAACCCCTGGCCCGTTTCATCCGGACTCGCCGGATGCCGTGCCAGAAACTGCGGCAGCATCGCCAGCGAATTGCACGCGCGCGGATTGTACTTCATCGTGCACGAGCCGAGCGGATAGAACTGCGTGTCGATCGAGAAATTTTTCTGCGATAGCCGGGTGTAATGGCGCACCACGTCGAGTTCAGAAACTTCGGGCAGCCCCGGCGCATCCTTGCGCCGCAAGGCGGCGGGCAGATCGTCAAGGCTGCCACCAGCAGCAGGCATTTGGGCGGCAGCCGTGCGGCCGGGACGGGAATGGTCGAATATCAGCATGATTGTCAGGGGTCAGGATTCAGGGCCAAGAGGGGTCAGGATTCAGGGATCAGGATTCAGGGGATGAGCGGGCAAAGCCCGCATCAATTATCTGGCGCG
>JAYUCZ010000174.1:0-3752 GCA_043740065.1 Thiobacillaceae bacterium
GAAATCCCGCCTGCGCCAGATTCTGGACGAGTGTTTTCGCCATCTGAAAGCCGCACAGGCGCGCATTTTCTCGCTGCGCGAGTTGTCGGGTTTGTCCAACGAAGAAATCTGTAAGGAACTGAACATCAGCCAGACCAATGCCTGGGTACTGTTGCATCGCGCCCGTTTGTCGTTGCGGGAATGTCTGGATGGCAGGATTTAGGAATCGACATGGGACTGGTAAAAAGCTGTAAGGAAACTTCCCTGTTGGTGACTCAGTCTTTGGATCGCAAGTTAAAGCTGCGCGAACGGTTTGACCTGTGGCTGCATTTGGCCATATGCGGAAATTGCACATGTTTCAACCGGCAGATGCATCTGATCCGCGACTGGTTGCGTATCGAGAATGATGGGGAGGCGCAGGCGGGTCTGGATGAACAGGCTCGCAGGCGCATCGCCCGAAAATTGCAGGAAGGGGAATAATCCCATTTCGCAAGTCTGGCCGGAGGACGGCGTTTTTACACTAAAGGAGAGTTGAGATGGCAAGCAAGAAAACAGCAGTGAGCGTAGCAATCGGTTCTGCCTTTGCAGCGGGAATGGCAATGACTCCAGTGGTCAATGCCGCAGAAAACCCATTTGCCCTGCAAAGCCTGGATCGTGGTTACATGGTGGCGGAAGCGGGCATGCAGGGTAAATGCGGTGGCATGAAATCCGGTGAAGCCAAATGCGGTATGTCCATGATGGATGCCAACAAGGACGGAAAAATGTCCAAGGAAGAATTCATGAAAGCGCATGAGGCCAAATTTACCGCTATGGATGCCAACAAGGATGGCATGGTTGATGCGGACGAAATGAAGGCGGGCATGGGCAAATGCGGCACTGGCAAGTGCGGCGGTGCAAAAGCGGCGACACCTGCTGCCAAGGCTGGCACTACTGCCCCGGCAGCACCCGCAAAGGCCACGGAAGGCAAATGCGGCCAAGGTAAATGCGGCGGCATGAAGTAAAGCGCAGCGCGTCATGAAACCAGCAGTACTTCATGGCGCGGGGCTCGGGTTTCGCAGAGAGTCTTTGGACGAACTGGAAACCCGAGTACCCGGTGTCATTGATTTTTTCGAGGTCGCGCCGGAAAACTGGATCGACCTGGGCGGTTCGCTGGGGCGGCGTTTTCGCGCCTTTGCCGAACGCTATCCGTTTGTTTGTCATGGCTTGTCGCTATCTTTGGGCGGCACTACCCCGCTGGACGAAATGCTGTTGCGCAAAATACGCAGCTTTCTCGATCAATACCGGATTCCGCTTTACACCGAACATCTGTCGTACTGCTCCGACGACGGGCATTTGTATGATCTGTTGCCGATTCCGATGACAGAAGAAGCCGTCAAATACGTGGCAGGCCGCATTCGTCAAACCCAGGATATTCTGGGTCGGCGCATTGCAGTTGAAAACGCCTCGTTTTATGTCAACGCGCCGATCTCCGACATGGACGAGCCGACATTTGTGCGCGCCGTGCTGCAAGAGGCGGATTGCGATCTGCATCTCGATGTAAACAATGTTTATGTCAACAGCGTCAACCACCGTTTTGACCCGCGTGCTTATATCGTGTCGCTACCCGCCGAGCGGGTGGTGTATATGCACATGGCCGGGCATTACAACGAGGCCGATGATTTGATTATCGACACCCATGGCGCGGACGTGATTGATCCGGTATGGGATTTGCTCGACTTTACCTATCAAACCATCGGCGTGCGCCCGACTTTGCTGGAACGTGATTTCAACATCCCGCCGCTGGCCGAGCTGGAAAAAGAAATCACCCGCATCGCCACGCTGCAAGCCAAATACCAGGCCATCGCCAGCCATGCCGCACATGCCTGAATTGCCAGAATTCCAGCGCTACCAATACGCTTTTGCCGCGCACATCCGCGACCCCAAACAGCATAAAAGACCGCCCGGCATCGAAGCGCGGCGCATGGCGATTTACAACGAACTGCTTTACAACAACCTGGAAAATTTTTTGCTGACCTGTTTTCCGGTCATGCGCAAAATATTGAGCCAGCGCCGCTGGGACAAACTGGTACGCGGGTTTTTTTCCAGCCACCGCAGTCATACGCCGTACTTCCGGCAGATACCCGACGAGTTCATGCAATTTCTGCAAAACGAATGGACGGACGCGGCAAACTATCCGGAATACCTGCTGGAGTTGGCGCATTACGAATGGATCGAGCTGGTGCTGTCAGTTTCTAACCGGGATGAACCCAACCGGGATGAGCAGGCGCAGGCCGTTGATCCGGACGGCGATTTGATGGCCGGGATACCCGTACTCAATCCGGTGCTGGAAAATCTGGCTTATCAGTGGCCGGTACATCGCATTCGCCCACGCGCCAAAATTAAGCGAGCGCCCACTTACCTGCTGGTGTTTCGCGATGCCGCCATGCATATCCGCTTTATGGAGCAAAGCGCAGTCAGCGCACGGCTGGTTAGCTTGCTGGAAACCGCCAGCCTGACCGGCGAGCAAGCGGCCATGCAGCTTGCCCAGGAGTTGGGGGCTTCATCCCACGGCCAGTTGTTGGCTTTTGCCGGGGAATTCCTGACAAGTCTCCAGCGGGTGGGTGCAATCGTCGGTACGTTACGTCAGTAATTCCAATTCGCGAAAGAACAGCATGATCGTAGGAGCAGGCTTGCCTGCGAGCTGCTTGCTATCGCAGGCAAGCCTGCTCCTACGATGAAACGGTTTATGCGCGTTTTTATTGAAAATTGGAATAAGCATCGGATTCATTGCAGGCGAAAAAAAGCCCCATCCGAAGATGGGGCTTGGTGTCCGGCAGGCGCGCCTAACAAGCGAACCGGTTAGTTGAGGATGCGCAGTTCCACGCGGCGGTTTTGGAAGCGGCCATCTTCGGCGTTGTTGTCGGCGATGGGTTTGCTTTCGCCGTAACCTTTTGCCGTCATGCGGTTAGCCGCAACGCCCTTGGAAATCAGGTAATCCATGACCGATGTGGCGCGGCGGTCGGACAAACTCTGGTTATAGGCATCAGAATTATTCCAGTCGGTGTGACCACCGATTTCCGCGCGGACTTCGGGGTAACGCTTGAGGGTGTCGGCCACTTCATCCAGAACCGGGAAAGCGTCGGTGCGCAGGATGGATTTGTCGTTGTCAAAGTTCACTCCCTTGAGGATGGTGACAGGGCCCAGCGGGCAGCCTTTGGCATCAACACGCGAACCGGCAGGCGAAGCGGCGCACTGGTCACGGTCGTCTTTTACGCCGTCGCCATCGCTGTCGCCAACTGCTGCTACTGCTGCTGATTCAGATGGGAGCAGGTTGGGGTCGGAGGCCATTGCATCGGCAAAAATCTTGTCTTTATCGACAGCAAGCTGGCTGGCGCTGTTGGACGGGCAGATGGTGTCCGGGTCAAACTCGGCTCTTTCCTTGCCATCGAACAGGCCCTGCGTTTCCAGGCGCTGCAGGCCGATGCTGGCCAGCAGGTTGCCCATGGAAGCCTGGGTACGGCCATACGACTGGGTGTGATCGTGCTGGGCGTTCAGCAGGGCACGACGGGCTTCAAACAGTTCATTCTCGGTATCCAGCAAGTCCAGCAGGGTGCGCTGGCCGATATCGAATTGCTTGCGGTAGGCATCGCGGGCTTTTTCGGTGGAAAGCTGATGCTGTTCCAGATACTTGATCTGCTCTTCCAGACGGGTGATGTCGTTGTGGGAAATGCTCAGCGTTTGGCGTACATCGCGGCAGACCTTGTCGCGCAGGTCTTTGGAAATGTTCACGCGCT
>JAYUCZ010000175.1:0-3745 GCA_043740065.1 Thiobacillaceae bacterium
ATACAAGTCGCGTAATGAGCGTTTGGCGGACTTGATGCGCCGCTTCGGCATTTGCGAGGAGAAAAGCAGCGGTATCGACAAGGTGGTTTCTCAAGTTGAAGCATGGCAGTTGCCCGCGCCGGATTTTCGGGTAGGAGAGCGAAGCACCACGGTGGTGCTGTATGCGCACAAAGCTTTTGACGACATGGATCGCAAGGAACGGGTTCGTGCATGCTACCAGCACGCCTGCCTGCGTTATGTCAGCAACCAGAAAATGACCAATCAGAGTCTTCGGGAACGCTTTCAGCTCCCTGAAACGAAAGCGGAGGCCGTGTCCCGGATTATTTCGGATACCTCGGACGAGGGATTGGTAAAGTTGGATGACCCAGAAAGCAAATCCCGGCGTTATGCGAAATATGTTCCCTACTGGGCCTGATTGTTATTTTGTTGCTGCGGCTTCTGATGCGCGGCGCACAAATAATTTTCTTTTAAATCAGTATGTTGCTATTTAGACGCAAAACAGTAGGCGAACTGGACGCAAATCAAATGGAGCGTTGCTGATGGCCCTGCATAAAGACTTCCCCGCCTCCCCCCACGCCATTCTCGACCCCGCTATCCGCTGGTTTCCGGCGGATGAAGCCTTGCGCACATCGAGTTTTGAAAAACTGCTGCCGCCGCTGGTGCCGGAACTACGCAAGCAGGTTAAAGCATGGCGCGATAGCGGCTACGCCAAGGCCACGGAAACCAGCCGCAGTCTGCTCAACTGGTGGTTTAACACGCCGCATTTGTTGCCTAAGGCCGATGGTTCGCTGGTGGAGTTTGAGTATTACTTTGCCCAGCGCGAGGCATTGGAAACCATTATTTATCTGGTTGACGTGGTGGGGGTGAAGGATAAATACGACCTGATGCGCTTTGCGGGCAATGCACCCGTGACACCCGCCATGTTCGATGAAACCTGGCGGCGCTTTGTGGTGAAGATGGCGACCGGCGCGGGCAAAACCAAGGTGATGAGTCTGGTGCTGGCGTGGAGCTATTTTCATAAGCTGTATGAACCGGGCTCAGAGTTGGCGCGGAATTTTTTGGTGATTACGCCCAATATCATTGTGCTGGATCGGATTTACAAGGATTTTCAGGGACTGCGGATTTTCTTTGCAGACCCGGTGTTGCCGGATAACGGCGTGGACGGGCGCAATTGGCGGGATGATTTCCAGCTTACTTTGCATGTGCAGGACGAGGTGCGTATTACCCACCCGGTCGGCAATATTTTTCTGACCAACATCCATCGCGTCTATTCGGGCGAAGACATCCCGCCTTCTCCCGACGATGAAGACACGATGGATTATTTTCTGGGCAAACGCCCCACGGGCGCGACCACCGACTCCAAGGTCGATTTGGGCATGATCGTGCGCGACATCGACGAACTGATGGTTTTGAACGACGAGGCGCACCATATTCACGACAAGAATCTGGCATGGTTTAAATCCATCGAGGACATCCACAATCGGCTGAAGCAGAAAGGCGATGCCCTGAGTTTGCAAGTGGACGTAACGGCCACACCCAAGCACAACAACGGCGCGATTTTTGTGCAAACCGTCTCGGATTACCCGTTGGTAGAGGCCATTTCGCAAAATGTGGTGAAGCACCCTGTGGTGCCCGATCTTGCCAGCCGCGCCAAACTGGTGGAAAAGCAGAGCGCCAAATATATCGAGAAGTACGCGGATTACCTCAATCTGGGGGTGGTGGAGTGGCGCAAGACGTATGTGGAACACGAAAAACTGGGTAAGAAAGCCATCCTGTTTGTGATGACCGACGACACCAAGAACTGCGACGACGTTGCAGAATTCCTGGAGGGTAATTTTCCCGATCTGAAAGGTGCGGTGCTGGTTATCCATACCAAAAACAATGGCGAGATTTCCGAAGCCGCAAGCGGCAAAAACAAAGACGAACTGGAAAAATTACGTCGGCAGGCCAACGATATTGACAGCCCGGACAACCCCTACAAGGTGATCGTTTCGGTGCTGATGCTGAAGGAAGGCTGGGACGTGCGCAACGTGACCACGATTGTTGGCCTGCGTGCCTATGCCGCACAAAGCAACATCCTGCCGGAACAAACACTGGGGCGCGGGCTGCGCAAGATGTATCCGGGCGGCGTGGAAGAATATGTCAGCGTTGTTGGCACGCCTGCTTTTATGGATTTTGTGGAATCCATTCAAGCTGAAGGTGTGGTGCTGGAACGCAAACCCATGGGCGAAGGCACCGAGCCAAAAACGCCGCTGGTAGTGGAAATAGATAATGAAAACGACCAGAAAGACCTCGCCGCGCTGGACATTGAAATTCCGCTAATGACCCCGCGTGTTTACCGGGAATATAAAAACCTGGCCGACCTGGATGCAGGCTTGCAGGGCAGCAGCAAAGTCGCATACCACTCGTTCAGCGAGGAGGAACAACGCGAGATTGTATTCAAGGACATCACCACGGGCGAAGTCACCCACACCACCATTTTGGAGTCGGCGGGCATTGCCGATTACCGCAGCGTGATCGGCTATTTTGCGCAGACAGTGATGAGGGACTTGCGCCTGATCAGCGGCTACGATGTGCTTTACGGCAAGATCAAGGCGTTTGTGCGCGATGAGTTGTTCGACCGGCAGGTGAAACTGGAAGATGCCAACACGCTGCGCAATCTGTCTGAACTGGCCGCCACCAAGACGCTGATTGAGACGTTCAAAAAGGCCATCAACGCGCTGACTGTACACGACAGGGGCGATGCGGAAATCCGCGACGCTATCAAGTTGCGGCAGACCCGCCCCTTCGTGGCGAAGGATCAGGGCTACCTGGTGCCGAAAAAAAGCATCTTCAACAAGATCATCGGCGACAGCCATTTTGAACTGCTGTTCGCCGGTTTTCTTGAAGGCTGTGATGACGTGGTTTCCTATGCCAAGAACTATATGGCGGTGAGCTTCAAGCTGGACTACGTGAATGCGAATGGCGACATTTCCAACTACACCCCGGATTTCATGGTGAAGCTGTCAGCTAAAGAAGTGTTCATCGTGGAAACCAAGGGGCAAGCTGATTTGGATGTGCCTCTGAAAATGGCGCGTCTCAGGCAGTGGTGTGAAGACCTTAACCGGGTGCAAGCAACCGTGAAATATGATTTTGTTTACGTCGACCAGGAAAGCTTTGAAAAATACAAACCGTTGAAATTTGCGGATTTGGTAAATGGTTTTGTCGAATACAAACAAAACGCCTGACCGGGCTATGGCATCTCCTCGCGCTTTGCCATTTTAAAACCCATCCGTTAACCGGGTTTCACCGCTTCCGCCGGACGCAAGTGCCGGACAAATTGCTCGGTCGCGGCACGCCAGGAAAATTTCTCTGCATGGGCACGGGCCGTTGCGCGTTCAATCGCCAATGCGGCCATACAGGCTACACGCAAATCTTCGTGCATCACCCCGGCCTGCGAATCGCCCAGCACATCGACGGGGCCGGTGACGGGGTAGGCGGCCACCGGCAAGCCGCAGGCCAGCGCCTCCAGCAATACCAGCCCGAAAGTGTCGGTTTTGCTGGGGAAGACGAATACGCTGGCGGAAGCGTAAATCTCGGCGAGTTCTCGCTGGTTGAGTACGCCCAGAAAATTGACTTCGGGATATTTTGTTTTCAACCCGGCCAGCGCGGGGCCATCGCCCGCCACCCATTTGGAACCAGGCAAATCCAGTTGCAGAAAGGCTTCGATGTTTTTTTCGACCGCCACCCTGCCCACGTACAGAAA
>JAYUCZ010000176.1:0-19818 GCA_043740065.1 Thiobacillaceae bacterium
ATCGCCTATTTGTCGGCAGCCGTCACGCTGTTCGCGGGCATCAGCATGGTTACCAGCCTGAAGTTTTATAGCGGCAAGGAAATCAATCTGCGCCGCAGCGTGCCGTTCTTTGTGGTGCTGTTGATCGTGCTGTTCTTTATTCTGGTCTCCACCAGCCCGCCCGAAGTGTTACTGGGTATTTTTGTGCTGTATGGCTTGTCCGGCTACGTTTACAGCCTGTGGCAACTCACCCAACGCAAGAAAACCTTGCCAACGGCGGAAAAATAAATACAATTTAGACCATGTCTAATGTGTTCACACCCCCCTACGCCATCTACCTGCCTGCCATGCTGTTCGGCATCCTGCTGCTGCGCAAGCAGTAAGCAACCGTTTTCCCTCCCCATCTGTATGTCCGCGCCTGGTTTTAAGCAGCGCGAAAAATCTAGCATTTAGGCCACTCGCATCATGAGCCGCCCTGGAGAACAGCATGACTGACCGTTTATACATTTTTGATACCACCTTGCGCGACGGCGAACAAAGCCCCGGCGCGTCCATGACCAAAGACGAAAAGCTCCGCATTGCCCGCCAGTTGGAAAAACTCGGTGTCGATGTGATCGAAGCGGGCTTTGCCGCCGCCAGCCCCGGCGATGCCGATGCGATTCGCGCCATTGCCGAAACCATCCAGGGTTCCACCGTGTGTTCGCTGGCGCGCGCCAGCGAGCGCGACATTCATGCGGCGGGCGGCGCGATCCAGCCTGCTAACAGTGGAAATAGAGCGGGCGGGCGCATCCACACCTTCATCGCCACGTCGCCCATCCACATGGAAAAAAAGCTGCGCATGCAGCCGGATCAGGTCGTGGAAGCGGCGGTCAAGGCCGTCAAGCTGGCACTGGAATACACCGACGATGTCGAGTTTTCTGCCGAAGACGCGGTGCGCTCGGAAATGGATTTTCTGGTGCGTATTTTTGACGAAGTCATCCAGGCTGGTGCCAAAACCATCAACGTGCCTGACACCGTGGGTTATTCCATTCCCGCCTTGTGGGGTGAGCGCATGATGCAATTGATCGAGCGCGTACCCAACTCCAACAAGGTCATCTGGTCCACCCACTGCCACAACGACCTCGGCATGGCCGTCGCCAACTCGCTGGCCGCCGTGATGAGCGGTGCACGTCAGGTCGAATGCACCATCAACGGTTTGGGCGAGCGCGCGGGCAATGCCTCGCTGGAAGAAATCGTCATGGCCGTGCGCACCCGCAAAGATGTGTTTACCTGCGACAGCCGCATCGACGCGACACAAATTGTGTCTGCCTCCAAGCTGGTGTCCAGCATTACCGGTTATCCCGTGCAGCCCAACAAGGCCATCGTTGGCGCTAACGCCTTCGCGCACGAATCCGGCATCCACCAGGACGGCGTCATCAAGCACCGCGAAACCTACGAAATCATGCGCGCCGAAGACGTGGGCTGGAACGCCAACCGCTTAACCCTGGGCAAACTCTCCGGCCGCAACGCCTTCAAAACCAAGCTCGCCGAACTGGGCATTACCCTGGAAAGCGAAGAAGCGCTGAATGCCGCGTTTGGTCGCTTTAAAGAACTGGCCGACAAAAAGCGCGAGATATTTGATGAAGATTTACAGGCGCTGGTGTCCAGCGAAGGCTTTGATGCCGAACACGAACGCTTCAAACTCGTCTCGCTCAAAGTCTGCTCCGAAACCGGCGAGATTCCTTATGCCTCACTCGTGTTAGCGGATGAAGGCGTAGAAAAACAGGCCAGCGCAGCAGGCGGCGGCCCGGTCGATGCCACCTTCAAAGCCGTGGAATCCATCGTACAAAGTGATGCCGAACTACTGCTGTATTCCGTCAACAACATCACCAGCGGCACCGACGCGCAGGGCGAAGTCACCGTGCGTTTGGCCAAGGGCGGGCGCGTGGTCAACGGCCAGGGCGCGGATACGGATATTGTCGTGGCTTCGGCCAAGGCCTATCTGCATGCGCTGAACAAGCTGCATTCAAAAATGGAACGCGCGCACCCGCAGGTGTGACTTTCTTGGGGGCTAGGGGCTAGGGAAAGGCGCGGGCGTAGCCCGCTCCAACCCTAATTCCTACCCCCTAATTCCTACCCCCTAATTCCTAGCCCCTAAAATCCCCGCGTTCTGGCGCGGTCTTCTTCGCATATCCAATCACCGCAAAGAAAAACACCACCGTCAGGGCAACCTCAAGCATTCCCAATCTGGCGGACAGCCCGCCGTCCGACCATGCCCGCATCACGCCTTCAGTAAAAAAAAACAGGATGAACATGGAGCTCCACTGGTAAGTGTAGCGACGGCCTTTGAGTATGCCCATCAATGGCAGCAGCAGTAAGGCCGCTTTGAGTACCAGCCACGAGCCGCCGGGTCTGAGCGGCGCAAGCCATAGCTCCCAAGCGAGGCTCAACAAAATCAGCGCGATGAGGCTGGCGCTGGCGATAAGAGAAAGGGCGCGAGCCGGGGGGACAAGATTTGCGAACATCAGGCTGACAGTTTCAATGCGGTTTCTGCAAGGCGTTTGCCCTGGGCGATGCAGAGTTTGCGTTCTTCTTCAGTCAGCGGTTTGTCATCCTGCGCGCCGGACACGTGGCTTGCACCATAAGGCGTGCCGCCGCTGGTGGTGCTGTCGAGCTCAGCCAACGTATAAGGCAGGCCCAGCAGGATCATGCCGTGGTGCAGCAGCGGCAGCATCATGGAAATCAGCGTGGTTTCCTGTCCGCCGTGCATGGTGGCGGTGGAGGTGAACACGCAGGCGGGTTTGCCCGCGAGCGCACCGCTCATCCACAGGCCGCCGCTACCGTCGAGAAAATATTTCATGGCAGCGGCCATGTTGCCGAAGCGTGTCGGGCTGCCAAGTGCCAAACCCGCGCAGGCTGAAAGATCGGTGAGTGTGGCGTAGGGCGCGCCGTCTGGCGGCACGGCGGGTTCAACGGTTTCGGTTTTGGGCGCTACTTTTGGCACAGTGCGGATACGTGCAACTGCGCCGGGAACCGACTCGATGCCACGCGCAATCAAACGCGCCATCTCGGCAACGCTGCCGCCCTGGCTGTAGTAAAGAACAAGAATGTCAGTCATGAGTAGGGGGTAAATTCAACCAGGTCAAAAACCGGGGATTGTTCGACCAAGCCCCGCAGGATAATTTTCCGATATTGTCCGTTGTGCCAGATATCGGCCTCGCGGTCAGGTGCATACAGGCCGCAAGGCAACAACAACCTTTCGCTAATTTGCAGCGCCGCATTGGCCGGAACGAGCAGCGCCTGTTCTGCGGTGTTCGCGGGTTTGTTCTGGGAAACCCTGACAATCGCAGCGGACAGACTGGGGGCCAGTTTCTCGACCCCCGCTTCCACCATCAAACCAGTTGCAATTTTGCCCCAACGGATGACACCCAGCATCCAGTCCGCACTGCCCGAAAAACGCAACACCACCGGGTCGCCAAGCCGTATCTGCGGGACATCCCGCACCCGGGCGGCAATTGACACACCGCTGGCGCTGTCATTGATAACCCGCCACTGTGCGGGTGCAACAGCATGGCTGGCCAGATTGCCATCCGCCATGCCGAATAATTTGTGAATTTCATCCACCCCAAAAACCGCTTCCACATAAGACTGCGGGGCTGCGGGATAACGCTTAAAGCCGCGCTGCTTGTCTCCGCACCAGCTCTGGTATAAGCGCCCAACCAGCGAAAAAGCATGAATCTGGTTAAAAGCCGCAGGCAGCCCCAGCTTTTCAGGGGACTCGCCCTGCTTGAGCTTGCGTGCCAGCCGCTTGAGGTGTTTGCCCAGCGCTTGCGTATTGAGCGATAGCGCGTTCGTCATTGCGGAATCGACGGTTTGGCAACACGGATTGTCCGTATCGATATTAATCAGGAACGTTGTCTTGTTGATATTCCGTGTCGCCGCCAATTGTGCAAGCGCAGCGTGCTGGTTCAGATAAGCCAGCGCGGCCTCCATCTCGGCACGCGTAAAGCGGAAGGGATCGGCAAGCGCCAGCAACAGGGCTTTCTTGTAAGCGGTTTCCAGCGTGGCGGGTTGATTTTCCAACAAGCCCTCAACCGCATCCTGCGACGCGATGCCATACAGCGCGTGAAACACCTGATGCAATTCGTGCCAGCTATGCGCAGGTGGCGACGTATAAATGCGAAAGCTGGTGCAAATCAGACCGGAAAGCGCAACCAGCAACTGACCAAGGGCGTTTTGCCTGGCCTTGCCGCTAACAAACGCGAACAGGCGCTGCTCTATCCGCCCCAGAAAAACCAGCTTCCAGGCAACGCTCAGTTCAAGACTTAATTCCTGCGCGAGGATGGCGGCCTGGCGGTGATCCTGCGTCTGCGGCGTGCCGTTCTCGGGCAGCGTTGCAATCAACGATTTGATTAGTTTTTGCACAACCGGCTGATACAGCAAAAGCAGATTTTGTCTGGCCTCGTCAGCCATCTCCCAGCGGTTGAGACTAACCAGTGCGCCCAACACCTGCGGAGCCTCATCTGGCGGCGAGAGATAAAGCAACCCATCCAGCCACTCGGCGACCGCAGCGGGACGCAATTCCGGATTTTGTTGCAACGCCTGCCCCTGAACAGGCGTGGTGAGCTGGAGTGGCATATTAACCGCCGCCCCCGCCCGAACCCAGCCCATGCGCCGCCTGCAACACCAGCGCGTCAAAGTCCTCAGCTTTCATCAGGCCTTTTTCCACCACGATGTCTTTGACCGGGCGACCCGATTTTTCCGATTGCTTGGCGATTTCCGCCGCCTGCGCGTAGCCGATTTGCGTATTCAGCAGCGTGGCGAGCGCCACGCTTTGATGGATAAAAAACGCGCAGCGTTCGCGGTTGACGACGATACCCTTGAGATTCTTTTCGGTCGCCGCGGTCATGGCGTTGGTCAGCCAGTCCATCGCGTCAAATAACGCGCTGCCCATGGCCGGCATCATCACGTTGAGTTCCAGTTGTCCGGCCTGGGTCATCAGCGCCACCGCGTGATCCTGCCCCAACACCTGATAGCAAACCTGGTTAAGCATTTCGAACATCACCGGGTTGACCTTGCCGGGCATGATGGAAGAGCCCGGCTGCACGGCGGGCAACCCGATTTCGCCCAGGCCGGTGCGCGGGCCGGAAGCCAGCAGACGCAGGTCGTTGGAAATGCGCGTCAGTTCCAGCGCCAGCCCCCTGATTCTTGCGGACAAGTCCTGCAAATCCAGCATCGACTGCATTTGCGCCACCAGTTGGCTGGACTGGATCGGTTCGCCCGTTAATTGAGCAAGTTCGGCGGCAACTTTCGTAGCGTAGCCCGGCGAGGTATTCAGCGCCGTACCTGCGGCAGAGCCGCCGAGGCCGATTTGCGCCAGCGCTGCGCGGCATGCCGCCAGATTGGCAGCGGCGCGGCGCAGCGTCCAGGCATACGCGGCGAATTCCGTTCCCAGCGTGGTCGGCACGGCATCCTGCAAGTGGGTGCGGCCAGACTTCACGGTATCTTTTTCGCGCTCGGCCAGACGTTCAAATTCCACCGCCATGCGGTCGGTAGCGTCCAGCAAACGCGGCAATTTCGCCAGGCAAGCCAGGCGTATCGCCGTCGGGATGGTGTCGTTGGTGGATTGCCCCATGTTCACGTCGTCATTGGGATTGACCAGCTGGTAGCTGCCTTTAACGCCGCCCATTGCCACGCTGGCGAGGTTGGCCACGACTTCGTTGGTGTTCATGTTGTGGCTGGTACCGGCCCCGGCCTGAAAACGATCCACCACGAACTGGTCTGAATGTTCCCCTTGCAGAATGCGCACGCACACCGCCACAATGGCATCGCGCTTGTTTTCCGGCAACCAGCCGGGCTGACAGTTGGCGCGTGCCGCAGCCAGTTTGATCATGACGTGGGCGCGAATAAAATCCGCGTCGGGCATGCGGCCCGAGATGGGAAAGTTGTCCACCGCACGCGCAGTCTGAATGCCATACCAGGCCGCTTCGGGAACTTGATACTCGCCCAGCGAGTCTTTCTCGGTACGGAATTTAAACATAGCGAAAACTGACCATAGGATGATTTGAAGAATGTTCAGAAAGATTACATTTTACCTGCTGGCAATGAGCTTGCTGGTTTCTGCTGCGGGACTATCGTATGCGGCAGATTTCGCCATGACCGACACAGACGGCAAAACCCACAAACTTTCCCAATACAAAGGCAAATGGGTGCTGGTGAATTTCTGGGCCACCTGGTGTCCGCCCTGCCTGGAAGAAATCCCCGACTTGATTTCCCTGCATGACAACAAGAAGAACAATATCGTGGTCATCGGCGTTACGCTGGATTACAGCAATGCCAAGCAAGTTAGCGCTTTTGCCGACAACATGATGATCAGTTATCCCATCGTACTGGGTGATCGCAAGCTGGCCGCACAGATCGGGCCGGTGGACGGCCTGCCCACCACTTACCTGTATAACCCGCAGGGCAAACTCGTTGCACACCAGACGGGCCCCATCACGGGTGCAGCGGTGCTGGATTACATCCGCAGCACCGGCAAGGGCGGACGCACGTGATGCGCTGGATTGCCGCGTTGCTATTGCTGTTTCCGCTGTTGGCAACAGCAGAAATACGCGACGCGGAAAAGTATTTCTTTGATGCCAAACTGGGCAACTTTCAGGAAGAATTGCTCGAAGCCAAAAAGCAGGGCAAGCAAGGCATCCTGTTGTTCTTTGAAATGGACGATTGCCCGTGGTGCGCACGCATGAAGTCCACCATCATGAACCAGTCGGAAGTTCAGGATTTTTACCGCCAGCATTTTCTGATTTTCCCGATTGATACCGCAGGCGCTACCGCCATGACCGACTTCAAGGGCCGCGAAACCCTGGAAAAAACCTACGCCCTGGAAAACCGCGTGCGCGCTACGCCGACGCTGCTGTTTTTTGACCTGAACGGCAATTTGCTTGTCCGCCATACCGGCCCGTCCAAAGACAAAGAAGAATTTCTCCTGTTGGCGCAATATGTGATTGAAGGCGGCCACAAGGAAAAACCTTTTTCCCGCTACAAATTACAGCCGACCAAACAGCAACCAAACAAATAATGCGCAGCATTTTAATTGCCGCCCTGCTGACAGCAGGTTTGTCCCAGGCAGCTTTATCCTGGGCAGCAGAAAAACCCCTCACGCTGGAGGCCGCGTTGGAGGCACTCGATGCACCGCACCCAAACATGCAAATCGCGCAGGCTGAACTGGATCTGGCGCTGGCCGGTCAGCAAATTGCCGATAGCGCACAGGACGTTACGCTGACTTACGAGGGGGCGTTACAGCGCGGCAAAATGGTGATGAACGGCGACCAATGGGAAGCCAATAACACGAGCCGTCTGGCGCTGCGCAAAAACCTGCTGGACTTTGGGCGCGAACATGGCCGGGTAACGGCGGCACAACGGGAAGCTGATGCCAGCAGGCTGGCTTTGCTGGATGAGCGCGACGCGCGGCGTATCGACATCATGGTGCGTTTTTTCGATGTGCTGCTGGCGGATGCGCAGTATGCCGCCGACAACGAATACATGGCTGTTTACTACATTGGTTTTGACAATGCAAAAAACCGCCACGAGTTAGGTGCAATGAACAGCCGCGACCTGGCTGCACTGGAGGCGCGTTATCAGGATCAGCGTGAAAAACGCAACCACAGCCTGTATCAGCAGCGCACCACCCGAAAAAAACTGGCTGGCGCCTTGAACCAGCCAGAAAATCTGCCCGGCACGCTAGAAACACCGCGCTTGCCGCAAAATAATCTGCTACTGCCCGAATACGCAGACCTGCTGCCGCTGGCCATGCGCAGCAATCGCAAACTGCTGGCGTTGCAATCAAAACTGGATGCGGTGGCGGCACGCGCACAAGCGATCCGTGCAGACCGTGCGCCCACGCTGGATATCGAACTGGCTGCGGGCGATTACAGCCGCGACGCGATCACCCGCGACCGCTATAGCGGTGGCCTGATCCTGAACTGGCCCATTTATCAGGGCCAACGCATCGACGGACAGCTGGCGCGCAATCATGCAGTGCGGGTTCGCGCCGAAGCCGAAATCGAAAAATTCAAACGCGAGCTTTCCACCAGCCTGCTGGAAACCTGGCTGGAAATCGACTGGCTAAAACAAACTGCGCGGTCTGCCGCAAAAGCGCAAACGCACTATCGCGATCAAGCCATGGAACGCGCCCGCGCCGAATATGAAATGGAACTGACCGCCAATATCGGCACGGCCATGGCCGACACGCAGGCTGCCAGCGTGCGTAACCAACGAGTCGAATTTCAGCTGGCGCTGGCGCTGACCAGACTCGCATCGCTAGTAGGCCAACCCCTGACCGATTTCGCCCAACCGAAACCTGCGGAGAAAAAATGAGCAAACCACTGATCGCCCCGCTTCTTGCCCTGACAACACTACTGTTGTCCATGCCATTGCTGGCAGCGGGCACGGTTCGCCTGTCCACGCCGGTAAACGGTGTCGTCAAGGAAGTGTTTGTGCAGCCGGGCCAGCGCGTCAAACATGGCGACAAATTACTGGCGCTGGACGACACACGCCAGCGTGCCCGCCTGATGGAAGCCGAAGCCGGACTGGCTCGACTGAAACAGGATGCCGAAGAAGCCGACAAGGATCTCAAACGCGCCGAAGAACTGTACGTACGCGGGGTCAGCGCAACCACCGAACTGGATGCCGCCAAACTGCGCCATGCGCGCACCACAGCAGAATTCAAACAAGCGGATGCCCGCCGCATCATCGCGCAAAAAAATCTGCACGACACCATTTTGCTTGCACCATTCGACGGCATCATAAAAGCGCGTGAAGCCGAGCCGGGCATGGTCGTGGCAGTGGAATGCAGCCCGCCCACGCTGATTGTTCTGGGCAAGCTGCGGTAATCCGGGATTGTTCATTGAAATGCCTCACCCTGTGGGAGCGCCGCCCCGGCGCGAAAATGATCGCAAATCGCGCCGGGGGCGGCGCTCCCACAGGGGTGTTTGACCCTAAAAACAATCCCGGTTAATCCGGCGTAACCATGCCCCGACAAACCAAGCTCCGACATTACCTCGCCATGCTGTGCGCGTTGCCCTGCATGGCGCTGGCGGATACTGCGCCATCCAGTTCGCAGCCGCCTTATCTTGTTCCGCTAGCACCTGGCGTTGAATTCACCGCAATCCTGACGGCGGGCGACAGCGTGCCTTCCGGCACGGATATGCAAACCAGCTATCGCATGGTTGGCACACCCGACGGTTTGGGCGCGTACGACAACGGCGATGGCACATTCACCCTGCTGATGAACCACGAGCTGGGCGCAAACAAGGGCGCGGTGCGTGCGCATGGCAGCAAAGGCGCATTCGTTTCCAGATGGCAGATTCGCAAAAGCGATCTCGCCGTGTTATCCGGTCAAGACCTGATCCGCACCATCCACAACCAGAACGGCACTGCGCCCACCGCCATGCGCTATCTGTGTTCGGCAGACCTGGCACCCGTCACCGCTTACTACAACCACAAAACCGGCAAAGGCTGGCACGCGGGCCGTTTGTTTCTGAACGGCGAGGAAACCGCCGATGGCCGTGCGTTCGCGCACATTGCCAGCGGCGCACAACAAGGCCAAAGCCATGTACTCGGCGCATTCGGCAAGGCCGCTTTCGAAAACCTGCTCGCCCATCCGTTCGAACAGGACAAAACCATCGTCATCGCCACCGACGACCGACATGGCGGCAAAGTCATGGTTTACGTCGGCAACAAACAAGCTTGGGGCAACCCCGTTGAGCGCGCCGGTCTGGCAAATGGCAAGACCACCCCGATCCGCCTCGATGAGACCCTACCCGGACGCTTTAGCCTGGCAGACAACAACGGCACACCCTTTGCCCGCCCCGAAGACGGCGTTTGGGACACCCAGTATCCGCAGCGCTTTTATTTCGTGACTACCGACAAATTTGACGGCAATCCCCGCCTGTGGGAACTGCGCTTTGACGACATTCGCCAGCCCGAACACGGCGGAACGGTGCGCGTTTTACTGGAAGGCGCGCAACACGGCATCAAAATGCCCGACAACCTGACCGTGGACGAAGCCGGAAACATTTATATTCAGGAAGACGCAGGCGACAACCCGCACCTTAGCGCACTCTGGCGCTACCAGCCAAAAACCGGGCAGCTCGACAAACTCGCGCAGGCCAATCCGGAATTTTTCAGCAAGGGCGGCGCACACTTCCTCACCGAAAACGAGGAATCATCCGGCATCATCGACGTGACCAGCCTGTTCGACGACATCTCCGGTTATAACACCCGGCTGCACCGTTATTTTTTGCTGGCTGTGCAGGCACATCACCCCATAAGCGGCGACATGCGCAGCGAAGTGGTGCAAGGCGGGCAATTGTTGCTGATGAAAGTGCCAAGATAGGCACTTTGAAAGGCCGGTTTGAAAGGCGGGTTTACAGACCCGCTGTTTTTGAGTTTGCGTCAAACACCCAGTGTTTTTTCCATGCGCCGACCACCAGGTTGGGGTATTCCGGACGACCCAAACTACCGTTGTAACGCCCCAGCGCACGGTAAAGGTCGCCGCGCTCGATGTCGATGTAGTGGCGCAGGATGAGCGCACCGTATCTTAAGTTGGTGCGCAACTGGAACAGGTTGTGCTCTTCAGTGCCGATTACCTTGAGCCAGAAGGGCATCACCTGGGTGTAGCCGCGTGCGCCGACTACGGATACGGCATATTTTTTGAAGCCGCTTTCCACCTGGATCAAGCCCAGCATTAATTCGGGGTCTAGCCCGGCGCGGGTGGCTTCGTAATACAGGGTTTGCAAAAACTCCATGCGTGCGGCTTCATCGGGCACGCGTTTGGCCAAACGTCGCGACATTTCTGCCAGCCAAGCTTGAGCCTGGGTGTTTTTAAGCACGGAAACTTCGGTTACGGCCACATCGGCCAGGGCTTTGGACAACCCGGCACGGGCAGCAGCAGACATCGGTTCATAGAGTTGCCCGCCCGCAGGCGCGTTCACGGACAGCCCGAACAACAGGCTGGCGAGCGCGAGTTTGGATGCAAGGTAGGCGGGCATTAAACGGTTCATGCGGTTTTCAATAACTCCACTAAAAAAGCGCTCAAGCCCAGTAACGGCACATTTTGCGCCTGACTTTCGCGGCGTGGCAGGTATTCGGCCATGCCTTCTTTCAGTCCGCGGTCGCCGATGGTGACACGGTGCGGAATGCCGATCAGTTCGGCATCGGCAAACATCACGCCGGGGCGCTCGTCGCGGTCATCCAGCAACACATCCACACCCGCGCCGCCTAATTCAGTATAGAGCGCATCGGCGGCTTGTTTGACGGCTTCGCTCTTGTGATAGCCAATCGGTGTAATCACGATGCCAAACGGTGCCATCGAGGCCGGCCAGATAATGCCGCGCTCGTCGTGGTTCTGCTCGATGGCGGCAGCCACCACCCGCGATACGCCGATGCCGTAACAGCCCATTTCCATCACTTGCGCCTTGCCCTGTTCGTCGAGGAAGGTGGCACTCAGCGCCTGTGCATACTTGGTGCGCAACTGGAATACGTGTCCAACCTCGATGCCACGGCACAGTTCCAGCGTGCCTTTGCCGTCCGGGCTGGGGTCGCCGGTGACGGCGTTGCGGATATCCGCCACCACATCCGGCTCGGGCAGATCACGGCCAAAGTTCACGCCCGCGAGGTGGAGTTTCGGCTTGTTGGCACCGCAAACAAAGTCGCTCATGGCGGCCACGCTGCGGTCGGCGATGACTTTGATGTTGGCGCGAGCGATGCCGACTGGGCCAAGGAATCCGGGCGGGCAGATGAAGGCAGCACGAATTTCCACTTCGGTGGCCAAGCGGAAATCTGTCATGCCTTCCAGTTTGCCGAGTTTGATTTCGTTCAGATTATGGTCGCCGCGCACCAGCACCACCACCAGCTTGTCGCCCGCCATCACCGCAATCAATTTCACCGTACGGACGATGTCGATGCCCAGCAAAGCCGCCACGTCTTCGCAGGTAGTTTGTTTGGGCGTATCGACTTCGCGCAGGGTTTCTGCTGCCGCCTGCCGGGTTGTGGCAGAAATGGCCTCGGCCAGTTCCACATTGGCTGCGTAATCCGAATCCGGGCAATAAGCCAGCGCATCCTCACCGGAATCGGCCAGCACATGAAACTCGTGCGAGCCAGAACCACCAATCGCGCCGGTATCGGCCGCCACGGCGCGGAATTTCAAACCCAGGCGAGTGAAAATACGCGAATAAGTGTCGTACATCACCTGGTATTCGCGCTGCAAATCCGCAAAATTTGCATGAAAGGAATACGCATCCTTCATCAAAAATTCGCGCGCACGCATCACCCCAAAACGCGGGCGGATTTCGTCGCGGAATTTGGTTTGTATCTGATAGAAACTGACCGGCAATTGGCGATAGGATTTGATTTCGCGGCGTGCAATGTCAGTAATCACTTCCTCATGCGTGGGGCCGAAACAAAAATCCCGGTCGTGGCGGTCTTTTATTTTCAGCATCTGCGGGCCAAACACCGCCCAGCGCCCGGTTTCCTGCCACAACTCTGCCGGTTGCACGGCAGGCATGAATAATTCCACCGCGCCGGATTGATTCATTTCCTCGCGCACAACGGCTTCCACCTTGCGCAACACGCGCAAGCCCAGCGGCATCCAGGTGTAAAGCCCGGAACCCAGACGGCGGATCATGCCGGCACGCAGCATCAGTTTGTGGGAAACCAGCTCGGCCTCGGAAGGCGCTTCCTTGCTGGTGGATAGAAAAAACCGGGACAGCCGCATGATGATGGTCAGGTAAAATTCGGAAAACGCGATTTTACCCGACCCTTCCCCCTTTACCCTTCCCCCTTCATTCTTTGCCCTTCACGCAACCATGCGCCTGTTCTCCAAACGCCTGTCCAAATCCGTTACCCCCAACATGACGGTGGAAGTCACCGAACTGCGCGGCATTCGCCAGTTGCACCTGGGCACCGGCGCGATCCAGAGCGCCATGCGCGTCAATCGCCCGTGGTATCTGGAACTACCCTACACACGGGCGATGATGAGCTATCTGCTGTTTGTGCCAGAGCCCTCCGAAGTATTGATGATCGGGCTGGGTGGCGGCTCGCTGGCCAAGTTCATCCGCAAGCATCGTCCGCAAACGCAGATTACCGCAGTAGAAATTTCCTCCCAGGTGGCGGCAGCGGCGCGCAATCACTTTGCGCTACCCGAGAACGACGAATATCTTGAAGTGATTATCGGCGACGGCACGGAATATATTTTTGCTCATTTCGAAAGCGCGGATGTCATCCTGCTGGACGGTTTTGATGCGCGCTGTCAGGTGGAAGGCCTGGCCACGCAGGCGTTTTACAAGGCGTGCAAACACGCGCTCAAACCCGGCGGCGTGCTGGTGGTGAACTTCTGGGGGCGCGATCCGGAATTTGTGACCTGGTTCAGCCGTCTGGTGGCCGCGTTTGACGGACAAGTGGCCTGGCTACCGATCATGGGCAAGGTCAATGTGATTGCCATTGCCGTGCGCGATGAAAATGGCGCAGCAAAATTAACCGCCTGCCAACCAGAACAACAGGGCAAAAACTGGGCGCTGGATTTACCCATGTTTGCCCGCGAACTACGCTGGGTCAATGATGTAGCGCCGTTGCCGGATCGAGATTAAGGCTGGGCCAGGCTCAGGGATTGCCGATAGAGCCACCAAATCCCCCTTCGTAGTTTTTCCCGGGCTGGTATTCCCGGGTTAGATCATAAAAACGCACGCTCTCGTCATCCGATGCCGACACCAGCCAGCGTCCGTTAGGGCTGTAACGCACCATGGCACCGCATAACTCATGCGCCTGATAGCGGCGCTGCACTTCAAAATTCCGTGTGTCCATAATGCGGATGGCAGAGTCGGTATGCCGCCCCAGGGTCACGATATGTTTGCTGTCCGGGCTAAACGAAACCGAGGTCAACAGCCCGCCATGCTCGGTCGGAATACTGCGGTGCTGCCCGCTGGCCACATCCCAGACATGCAGCCGAAACCAGCCACCCGCAGCCAGCATCTTGCCGTCCGGGCTAAATTGAATATCGTGTGGCGATGTGCCATCTGTATCCAGTATTTTTTTTGCCTTGAATTGCGCATCCAGTATCAAAATTCGGCTGTCCATCGCGACCGCCAGATTGTCGGCATTAACCGCCAACCCATCAACATCTTCATCCAGTTCAATCCTGGCGACCTCCTTCAAAGTTTTGTCCCAAACGCGCAAAAACTTGTCGTTATGGCCGCTGACCAGCTTGCCCCGAAACCAGACCAGCGAAGTAATCAACGTGTCAGTTTTTTGTACCCGCGTCTTGCCTTTATCCCATAAAAATATGCGCCCATCGTCTGAAGCCGTCGCGAACATCCCGGCTCCAGCAATGGCAATGGCGCGAACGGCTCCTTCGTGCGGCTTGGCCTCGGCGATGGTTTTGCGCTTTTGCAAATCCCACAGCTTGACATCGCCGTTGTGCCCGCCCGACACCACAAAGTTGCCGTTTTGGCTAAACGCCACTGCCGTGGAGCCGAAGTCATGCACACCGGGAAAAACCATGGCGGCCTTGTCCGCAGGTGCCATATTGGAGCAACCGGCAACAAACGAAGTCAACATAACAAGGGCTAAAAGGTGAGGGCGTGGCATGGCTTGGTTGCAATTTTTCGATGATATGAAAGAATGTTAGCAGAGAAATTTTTTGCAAGAGGTGGCGGCGATGATCGACCGTGACGGCTACCGCCCTAATGTCGGCATTATTTTATGCAACGCCTGTAACCAGGTGTTTTGGGCCAAGCGCATCAATCAGCACGCATGGCAGTTTCCCCAGGGCGGCATCCAGGCTGGCGAGTCGCCTGAAGAGGCGATGTATCGGGAACTGAACGAGGAAGTCGGGCTATTGCCGGAACATGTGCAGATTTTGGGTCGGACGCGCAACTGGCTGCGTTACGACGTGCCCAGTCATTGGTCAAGGCGGGACTGTCGCGGACAGTACCGCGGGCAAAAGCAAATCTGGTTTTTGCTGCGTCTGGCGGGCAGAGACTGCGACGTGAGCCTGCGGGCTAGTGGACACCCAGAATTTGATGCCTGGCGTTGGTGTGATTACCGGATAGAAATGGAGTCTGTCGTCGAATTCAAACGCGACGTGTATCGCTTGGCTCTGGAAGAGCTGGAGCATTTCCTGCATCGTGACGCACGCATCCTGCGTCCGCGTCCGCCGCATGGAGAATGCCCGGAAAACGAAAACAGACCGGCGGTGGAGCCCAAGGTTTAATGAAAACCGAGACCTGACATGCCTGCCCCGGTCAAGCCAACTCCGGCTCCAACTCTTGGCGTGCGGCGGTTTTCCTTAAGGAGAACAAAACATGCGGCTGGTTCAACATCAGAATCATTTTCCCAAAACGGGGCGCTTGATAACGGCTGGCGAGCCATTGTGGAAAATCGCGCCAACCCGCGACGAAGATGGCACGAGCCTGTGTGATTTCATGTTGCTGATCCCCAAACTCAAATCCCGTCAGCCTGATTATATCCAGCGCGCGCAATCGCACATGGCCGCTGTGCTGGCGCTTTATCCAGAAGTCGTGTTTGCCAATTTGGATATGGGGTTGAACGTGCTGTGGGTTTCGCACCGCTACCGTTCTGGTCTGATGCTGGAAATCGTCAGCGTAATCCGGCAACATGTACCTGAAGCGGTACTGGTGGCACATAACGCCCAATTATGAGTGGCGTATCATGTCGGAATTGAAGGAGACGTAAACATGCAAAAGTCGTTCACCCTGGCACCCTTGCCGTTCCTGATCTGGGCCATGTGGCCGCAAACAGCAGCAGCAGTTGAAGCCCGCCATGTGCTGATGCCGCAGGAAATTGCGCTGCCTGCCCTGGTGCCTGCACACCCTTCGCGTGTCCTGCCTCCGCTAGTGCAGCTCGCAGTGCAGCTCGCCATGAATACCGCCAGCCCTTTGCCAGCAACCGCAAAGACCGTCGCCGAAAAAAGCATCATCCCGGAAACGAAACCGGCACAGTTGGCAGCCGCAGAACATTCATCCGGAAACGACGAAGCCGGGGCACCGGCTGCTCCCGTCGCGTTCAATCCTTACATGGTCGTGCCCGCTATGCCAATGACGGGCATGCCGATGACAGGTATGCCGCCTGTTTACGCGCCTGCCGCGATGCCGCGCCCGGCACTTCCCGCATACCCCATGCCAGTCGCACCGGTTCAGGCATTTATGCCACAGCAGTTTCCGCAGCAGTTTCCGCAAGCCATGCCCGCCGCGCCTGTCGGGTTTTTCCCGGCGTATCCGCAGGCCGTGTTCAGACCCACCCCCATACCTGCCCCGGTTTCGTTTGCACCTAGGGCACCCGCTTACCCTGCCCTTCCGCTACGCCAACCCGGTATGCCCTATGGCATGCCCACGCCCATGATGATGCCCGTGCAGCAGCCCGGCATAATGCGCTATGGCATGCAGCCCCAAGTCTATGCGCCCGCCATGATGCCGCGCCAAGTCGCCCCGGCTTACCCAATGATGGCCGCCCCAGTTCCGGCCATGATGCCCCGACCGGTTTCCGCCGCCTGGATGCCCACGCAACAACCGGTGCTGCCATTTGGCTTGCCGCAAGCCTATTTTCCCTGGCTAAACCCCATCCGTCAGCCCGTTCCGCCCCTTGCCTTAAGCGGCATGCAGCCCATGCCCGGATATGGCGCTCTGCCGGGCGCTCCCTGGATGCCACAGCAAGCCATGACCCCACAAGCCATGGCTCCTCAAATGATGCAGGCCCCGCAGATGATGCAGTGGCAACCTCAAATGTGGGCTATGCAACGCGCCGCACCACAAGCTTTTATGCCGCAAGCCGTCGCGCCGCAAATGCCTGTGATGCAAATGCCCATGTATCCAGCCATGTATCCAGCCATGGCTCAAACGCCTATGCAGCCGACGATGCCCTACCCCATGTCCGGCATGATGCCGATGCAACCCATGGCAATGCCTCAGACTTTCCCCGCGCCCGCATTCTGGATGATGCCGCTTGCCTGGTTTAACCAGACAGCACCGCAGGCAACGCCCGCTGCGCCGTTTGAAGCCGCCACGCCAGCGCCGACCGCATCGCTGATTGCCCCACCAAATGCGCAAGAATCCGCGCCCCCAAATATCAGCAATGCTGTCTTGCCGGTAGCCTCAGTACCAGAGGCAGCAGCGCCAGTCAGCCCGCCAGAAAAATCCGTTTCCGTACCCAAAGCCAACGATGCCGCGCCCACCTTGGCACCAGCGGTTGCCGCACCACTTGCCTCGGCGCAGATGATTGCCGCAGTCCCCGCCAAGCCGGAAAAGGAAAACACCCCTTTACCCAAGCCTGCCGTCACGCCGCCTGCCCCCCCTGCTGCCGCAGCCAACGCCAAACCGGTGATAGACCCCTGTGCCAAGGGGTTCAAGAAAGTACGCTCCACGGTCAAGCGCCCCAAAGGAACCATCATGAAAACCCGCAAACCGGCGGTCGATCCCTGTAAATAAATCAGGCCACACCCCACCAGCAAAGCGGCCTGTGGGTCGCTTTGCTATTATCATTTTCTTATATTGCCCGCCCGTATCGAAGTCGTTATACTTGAGCGATTTAATCGGGTATTACAGGAGTCCACCATGGCCGTTTCAGAACAACAAGTACAGTCCGCCCTCAAAGAACTGATTGATCCCAACACCAAAAAGGATTTTGTCGCGACCAAGTCCGCCAAAAACATCAAGATAGACGGCGACAATGTCACGCTCGACATCGTGCTGTCTTACCCGGCAAAAAGCCAGCTTGCCGGCATCAAGGCCATGGTTGAAGACAAGCTCAAGTCCATCGGCGCGGCCAGTGCCACCGCCAACGTCACATTTAAAGTGGTGTCGCACAGCGTGCAAAAAGGCGTCAAGATGGTGCCCGGCGTTAAAAACATTATTGCCGTCGCTTCCGGCAAGGGCGGTGTGGGCAAATCCACCACTGCCGCCAATCTGGCGCTGGCGCTAGCCGCCGAAGGCGCAGTCGTCGCCATGCTGGATGCCGACATTTACGGCCCCTCGCAACCGATGATGCTGGGCATCACTGGCCGCCCCGAATCCGCTGACGGCAAAACCATGGAACCGATGATGGGTCACGGCCTGCAAGCCATGTCCATCGGCTTCATGATCGACCCCGACACCCCCATGGTGTGGCGCGGCCCGATGGTCACGCAAGCGCTGGAACAACTGCTCAACGACACCAACTGGCAAAACGTCGATTATCTGGTCGTCGATATGCCGCCCGGCACCGGCGACATTCAACTGACCCTGGCGCAGCGCGTGCCCGTTACCGGCGCAGTCATCGTCACCACCCCGCAGGACATCGCCCTGATCGATGCCCGCAAGGGCCTGAAAATGTTTGAAAAGGTTGGCATTCCCATCATCGGCGTGGTGGAAAACATGAGCCTGCACATCTGCTCCAAGTGCGGCCATGAAGAACGCATTTTCGGCCAGGGCGGCGGCGAAAGAATGTGCAGCGACTACAACGTAGAATTCCTCGGCTCGCTGCCGCTGGACATCCAAATCCGCGAAGAAACCGATGCCGGCAAACCCACCGTAGTCGCCGCGCCGGAATCGCGCATCGCCGACATCTACCGCCAGATCGCCCGCCGCGTCGCGGTTAAAATTGGCGAATCGGCTGTGGATCACACTAGCAAGTTCCCCAATATCGTGATTCAGAACACCTGATCGCCGTGTTGTAAAACCGAAAAAGCCTGTGGGAACACAGGCTTTTTTGTTTTACGATGATGCGGAACAGCAGTTGCTTTGGGTTACATGTTGCACGGATTACGCAAGCGATACACGGATTCTAAACTCCTCGCAGAACCGCCAAGGTTTTTATAAAGTACAAAATTTTCTTTATTTAGCTTGTTCACGCCTGCAATTATATTGCCCATTTTGTGCATGACTTGCGTGTCAACATATCCCGATATTTTTGCACCCGCTTCTTGATTTTCAATTTCTTGTTTGGCTTTCTTGGCAATCACTTTGTTAATTTCGATACTGTCAGTTATTCCGTAAAGCTTATATGCGTTGGCATTCTGACAGGTCTTTAATTTATTCGCCCGCTCTTCACTGCCATTTTTCTCGGCAATCATTATTGCCTGTCTATCGGCTTCTGCCTTTTCTACTGCTTGTTTTTTCGCTTGAACGGTAACTTCTTGCTGTTTTTGTCTTTTTGCCACCTCCTCACGTGCCGCATCAACTATGCGTTGCTTCTCTTGAAGAATTGAAGGAGCCGCTTGAATAATAGTATTCAATAACTCTTTCAATTTAGCGACTAGTTGCGCCCGGTTTTCACATCCATTGTTATCAAGATGATTGCGAGGGTCTGCCACATAAGTGAGATTGTCTTTTAAAGTAAAGCTCGCATGTTCTTTAGAACGCTCATCTTCTGGAAAGATAAACCTTAAAGTGCTCCAGAGGAGAACACGACCACGATCACCGTCGCTGAAGTATAAAGACCGACATTTCCCAAAATTCTCTTCATCAAATGCTTTGGCTCTAGGGTCATCCCACTCAAGAGCATCTCCTCGACCATAAACACCTTGATCGTTAAGTTTTGCGGGCAACATTGCCATAATTTCCTTGATCGTGTAGGGCTCAACAAACTCTTTTTTGACGGGTGGTGATTTGTAATTTGTAATTTCATCAATACCGGCAGCGTACGCAAAGACCGGTAGCAGCAATGACACAATTGCCGCGAATAAGGATGATCTTATTCTTGCCCGGATATTCATAGGGCGGATTCAACTTTGAAGTGCAACTTTTGTAAGTGAATTTAAGTGGTGAGCTGCGTTAGCATCCGAGCCACTTAAACGACCAAGTAAAAGGAGCA
>JAYUCZ010000177.1:0-3740 GCA_043740065.1 Thiobacillaceae bacterium
CCCCGCACTCAACATGAAGAGCGTCGATTTATTTGCTGGTGCGGGAGGCTTATCTTGCGGTTTGGCGCAAGCCGGGTTTACGCCGTTGTTAGCCAATGAGCTGGTTCCGCAATATGCCGAAACCTACCGCCTCAACCATCCGGATACTGCGCTGGTCGTCGGCGATGTTCGCGAGGTCAGTGAGACGGATATCAGAAAGCGGCTGGGTGTATCGGTTGGCGAAATTGATTTGCTGGCAGGCGGGCCGCCCTGCCAAGGCTTTTCGGTTAATGCGCCGATTCGTTCGCTGGACGACCAGCGCAATCATTTATTTCGCGACTTTATCCGGGTGACGGACGCGTTAAGACCCAAGGCGGTGCTGATTGAGAACGTGCCCGGCATGATTTCCCTGGCCGCTGGCAGCGTTGTCGAGCAGATATACAGAGAACTAAATCAATTGGGTTACGCGGTCTCCCACCGCATTCTGTTTGCGGGTCATTACGGTGTGCCGCAAATGCGTTTCCGTACCATCTTCATCGGCATCATGGGGCGCAACACACGCATCGAGTTTCCTGAACCCGAGTACAACGCATCCGCTGTCGCCAACTTTACCGGCGCACGCGAACTCTGCATCAATGTGCCGCCGCTGTTTGCGGCACAGCTTAAACCGGCGACGACCGTGTGGGATGCGATTTCCGACCTTCCCGCGATTGAAAGTCATGCACGCTCAATGAAAAATAATGCGGCTGAATATGCGTACCCCTGCCCGCCGCAAAGCAGCTACCAGACTCAATTGCGTGAAGGCAGCGAACGCATTCTGAATCATGCCTGCAACGCGATTGCCCAGGTGAATCAGGAGCGGCTCAAGCACATTCCTCAAGGCGGAAGTTGGCGTGATATTCCAGTCGATCTTTTACCGGAAGGCTTGAAGCGGGCGCGCAGAAGCGACCATACAAAACGCTACGGGCGATTGCATCCAGAAGGCATGTGTTCAACTATTCTCACCAAGTGCGATCCGCATTGGGGCAGCTTTTTTCATCCCACTCAGGATCGCGTTATTTCTGTGCGGGAGGCCGCCAGAATCCAGTCCTTCCCGGATACTTACGTTTTTTCCGGCACACTGACGCAGCAATATGAGCAGGTGGGTAACGCCGTGCCGCCGCTTCTGGGGCGGGCTATCGGGCTTCAGATCAAATCGCTGATTAACCAGCAAATTAACCAAAGCGTCCATGCCAAAGTCGCCTAAAAAAAACCTGGTTGAAGTTTTCGGCTATGCACCCGACGATACAAGTCAGGCAGCCCGAGCACTTTGGAGCCTCGGAGCGTGCCCTTTCATTGCCAAGCCTTGCAGCAAATCAAACCACGACGGCAGCATCGTTTATGGAACATGCAGCGTGACTTCGCCCTATGGCGACTGCATCGTGTGCCCCAACCGCTTATATGAAAATAATTACCAGTCGCTGCGGAGAGTCGCTGCGGATGCATTTGGTGACATCGTGCCCTGCTTAACGTTTGAGAACTACGTAAAACAACGCGCAAGCCTCAAAAAATGCATCGTCATCTTGGGACAAAATTCCGGCAAGGAAGTGAAGCTTGGTCGCAGCCTGTCCATGGACTGGATACTCGCACTGGTCGATAAAGGGCAATTAGTCAGCTATGCCGGTATCGAGGCACAGAGCATCGACATCACCGGAAACTACCGTGATAGCTGGTATGCGTACAAGAACATCAAACCGAAAACCATCGTTACCGTGCCGTCAGAACACGGTCTCAATTGGGCAAATGTACACAAACGGCTTATCCCGCAAATTATCCGCAAAGGCCTGATTTACTCGCGTTCCACGCTGGTTAAATCAGGCTTGTACTTCATTGTCCCGGACATTGTGTATCAAAAATTTGAGGACATCATTGGTGCGGACATTCCCACCGTTGATTACAAAGCCGCAAACGTGCTCACCGTGCATACATATGGCTTATCACCATCCGTGGCGCATGGCACACAACGGCGATTGCAAATAGTGCGCGAACTGCGATTCACGCTTGATGAGTTTTCCGAGCGATTTATCGGCGGCGCAAATCTTCCCACGGGGGAAGACCTTGACCATGCAGTACGCCGTGTTTTGGGTCTTGATTAGTTAACAATGAAACTACTTCGGCTATTCACCATCCTGTTGACCAGCATCCGTTTCGGCATGGACGACTTTCTGCTCGGCCATGCCAAAACCCGCTGGCTGCGGCCGTTCGTAAAAATGCTGTTTTTCTGGCGCGATCTTTCCAAGCCGCGCGGCGAGCGTTTGCGGTTGGCGCTGGAATCGCTGGGGCCGTTGTTCGTCAAGTTTGGGCAAATGCTGTCCACCCGCCGCGATTTAATGCCGGCCGATATTGCCGACGAGTTGGCGCTGCTGCAAGACCGCGTGCCGCCGTATCCGTTTGCGCAGGTTGAAGGCGTGCTGAATGCCGCTTACGGAAAAAGCTGGTGCGAGATATTTGCCAAGTTTGACCCCGTGCCGGTGGCCTCTGCCTCGGTGGCGCAGGTGCATTTTGCCGTGCTGCATGACGGCCGCGAAGTCGCGGTTAAAGTGCTGCGCCCCGGCATTGCCCGCATCATCGAGCACGATATTGGCTTGCTGGATGCGGGCGCGTGGCTGGTGGAAAAATTATTTTCTGACGGCAAGCGGCTGCGCCCGCGCGAAGTGGTCGAGGAGTTCCGCAAGACCCTGGGCGATGAACTGGATCTGATGCGCGAAGGCTCCAACGCCGCGTTGCTCAAGCGCAATTTCGAGCACTCGCCGCTGATGCGCGTACCGGCGGTGCATTTTGATTTCACCCGCGAATCGGTGATGGTCATGGAACGCATCCACGGCCTGCCGATCAGCCAGGTCGAACAACTAAAAGCGGCGGGCATCAGCATTCCGCAACTGGCAAAAAACGGTGTAGAAATTTTCTTCACTCAGGTATTTCGCGACGGGTTTTTCCATGCCGACATGCACCCGGGCAACATTTTTGTTGGCCTCACTGGTGCGGACAAAGGCAAATATCTGGCGGTGGATTTCGGTATCTGCGGCACGCTGTCGGAAGTCGATAAAAACTATCTCGCCATCAACTTCCTCGCCGCCTTCCGCCAGGATTACAAACGCTTTGCCGAGGCGCATATCGAGTCCGGCTGGGTGCCTGCCAATACCCGGGTGGAAGAACTGGAAGCGGCGGTACGTGCCTGCTGCGAGCCGTATTTCGACAAGCCCATCAAGGATATTTCTTTCGGCCATCTGCTGATGCGGCTGTTTGCCATGAGCCGCCGCTTCAACGTCGAGATACAACCGCAGTTAGTCCTGCTGCAAAAAACCCTGCTGCAAATCGAAGGTCTGGGTCGCCAGCTTGATCCTGATCTCGACCTGTGGAAAACCGGCAAGCCTTATCTGGAACGCTGGATGAACGAACAGCTCGGCTGGCGCGGTTTTGTGCGCCGCATCAAGGAAGAAGCGCCTGCGCTCAGCCAGCTCTTGCCGCAGTTGCCGCGCCTGACCCATGCCTTTCTTTCGCGCCCGGCGCAGGATGCCAGCTTGCAAGCACAATTGCAGGAATTGGCGGCGCGGCAAAAACGACTGGAACGCTTTGCCTTGATTGCGCTAACGATAGCAGCGATCACTCTCGCCCGCTTTTGGCAAGGCGGATTCAACTTTGAAGTGCAACTTTTGTAAGTGAATTTAAGTGGTGAGCTGCGTTAGCATCCGAGCCACTTAAACGACCAAGTAAAAGGAGCA
>JAYUCZ010000178.1:0-8854 GCA_043740065.1 Thiobacillaceae bacterium
CATCATTCACAAAAACAAAGCTTCCCGCCACAAGAGCCGTCTGGCTCAGGCAATCAAAGCCATGGCTTGATTTTGCTTGGTTGGTGGAAGTAAAAAAACGCCGCGTAAGCGGCGTTTTTAATTAATGCAGCCGCCACGCAAGCGGCTGTTTTGTTTTCACTGCACGAATTTCTCGATCACCAGATCGTTGTCTTTTGCAAAGCCCATCAGAAACCCCCAGGCTCTGCTGTCGAGTTTTTCCAGTTCGCTGTCAACCAAGATACTTTTCGCGCCATTTACCGTGGTTGGATGAACATAGGGCGAGTAATTGATGCGTGAATCAATGTCGAAGGTGGACAAAATACCTGCCAGACGTTCGGCCCAATCGCTAGGGCGGAATGTGGAGCCTGATGAAGTGACTCCACGGATGAGAAACTGGCTGGCAGCTTGGTCTGACATGGGATGTCTGGAATGCTAATAGTTGGATAGGCGAATTCTATCACGCCAGATTTGCCCGGATATTGGTTCCGGATATTTGCCGATGAGGCGTTTCAGGGCTTGCCAGCAACCCTGATTTGAGTGGATACTTCAATTCCGAGTAAAACCATCAACTATTCTCGGTCGCGTTGTCAAAATAACTGAATTCAATTTAACTGAATTCAATTCTTATCATGCTGGAGGAAAACTAAGTGAAAAACCCACTCGATTCCCTATGGGGTACCGTCATTGCTGGTCTGGTTCTGACTATCGTTTTGTACATGTTTGCAGGCAATTTTGTTGGCGCAGCCGTATCTACTGCTAGTGGCATGTCTGCCGGGATCTTCCGCTGGGTGCATTTCATGGCGGGTGTGATGTGGATTGGCCTGTTGTACTACTTTAATTTCGTGCAAGTTGCGGCACTCAAAGACGCTGGCGCTGATGGCACTGCGCCTGGCATTACCAAGCACGTGGCACCCCGTGCGCTGTTGTTTTTCCGTTGGTCGGCATTGGTGACTTGGTTGGCGGGTGCGGCTTTGTTAGGGCCACGTTTTGTGGGCGCTTTCACCCTGCAGCCCGAAGTTGGCACCATCGGCATCGGCGCTTGGCTCGGCACGATCATGTTATTTAACGTGTGGGTGCTGATCTGGCCTAACCAGCAGAAGATACTGGGCATGAAACCCGCTTCTGATGAAGAAAAAGCCAAGGCGCGTCGCGTGGCTTTCCTGGCTTCGCGCACCAATGTGATGTTGTCCATGCCCATGTTGATGTTCATGGGTGCTGGCGTACACGGCATGTAAACCAGTTTGCTTAAACCCGATATAATCGGGTTTCGGTTGAACGCACGGCGACCCAGGTCGCCGTTTTGCATTTGTTTTTATGGAATGTCAGTCCATGTCACATTTGATGAATACCTACGCCCGTCAGCCCGTTGCCTTTGTGCGCGGCGAGGGTGTTTATGTCTGGGATGAAAACGGCAAGCGCTATCTGGATGCGGTTGCTGGGGTTGCCGTCAATACCTTGGGGCACGCGCATCCGGCGCTGGTTAAGGCGATTGCCGAACAGGCCGCGACCTTGATTCACACCTCCAACCTGTACGGCATAAAACGCCAGGAAGAATTGGCGGACAAGTTGTGTGCGCTTTCCGGCATGGACAAGGTGTTTTTCTGTAACTCGGGTTGCGAGGCCAATGAAGCGGCGATCAAGATGGCGCGCCTGTACGGCCACCAGAAAGGTATCGCCAGCCCAACCATTATCGTCACGGAAAAATCTTTTCATGGCCGCACCATGGCGACTTTGTCTGCCACCGGTAGCCGCAAGATTCAGGCGGGTTTTGAGCCGTTGCTGTCAGGTTTTGCGCGAGTGCCGTTTAATGACATCGCGGCGATCCGGCAAGTGGCATCCACCAACAAGGATGTGGTGGCGGTGCTGGTCGAGCCTTTGCAGGGTGAAGGTGGCATCAATATCGCGGCGCAGGATTATTTGCTGGAGCTGCGCAAGATTTGCGACGAGTTTGGCTTGTTGATGATGCTGGATGAAGTGCAAACGGGTATTGCCCGCACCGGCACCTGGTTTGCATTTCAGCACAGCAGTGTGCGGCCGGATGTGATGGCGCTGGCCAAGGGTTTGGGTTCTGGCGTGCCGATTGGCGCTTGTCTTGCGCGTGGTGCGGCGGCGGATATTTTCAAGCCCGGCAATCACGGTTCCACCTTTGGCGGCAACCCGCTGGCCTGCGCGGCAGCGCTGGCGACTTTGCAAACGGTTGAGCAACTGGGGCTGCGCGAGAACGCGATCAAGGTTGGGGAATACATTCGCGCCACGCTGAAATCAAAGCTGGAAGGGCAAACTGGCGTGATGGACATTCGTGGTCAGGGTTTGATGATAGGCATCGAACTGAAGCGGGCTTGTGGTGAGCTGGTAGGCAGAATGCGCGATCGGGGTTTTCTGGTGAACGTGACCTCGGACACGGTGATTCGGCTGGTGCCGCCGTTGATTTTTACCCAGGCAAACGCGGACGAGCTGATCGCGCCGCTGGTTGAAGAAATCATCAATCTTTTGGCGGAGGATGCGCTGGCGGCCTGAGTGCGGCCATAAAACAGCGTAAAACGCATGGTCAAACATTTCCTGCAATTCAAGGATTTCACCCGCGAGGAACTCGAATATCTGTTCCGGCGTACGCGTGTCATCAAGGATAAATTCAAGCGTTACGAAAAGCATCACCCGCTGGAAGACCGTACGCTGGCGATGATTTTCGAGAAAAGCTCCACGCGCACCCGCCTGAGTTTTGAAGCGGGCATGCATCAGCTTGGTGGCGCGGCAATTTATCTGAACACCCGCGACACGCAGTTAGGGCGCGGCGAGCCGGTGGAAGATGCCGCTGAAGTGATTTCGCGCATGGTGGATATTGTGATGATCCGCACCTTTGAGCAGGACATCATCGAACGCTTTGCCAAGCACTCGCGCGTACCGGTCATCAATGGCCTGACCAACGAATACCACCCCTGTCAGATACTGGCGGATATTTACACGTTAATTGAACATCGCGGCGATATTCGCGGCAAGACCGTGGCCTGGGTGGGCGACTCCAACAACATGTGCAACACCTGGCTACAAGCCGCCGAAGTGCTGGATTTTAACGTGCATGTTTCCACGCCGCCGGGTTATGAAGTCGAACCGGAAAGAGCGGGGCTGTACGGTACCAGCCACTTTGAAAGTTTTGCCGACCCGATGCAAGCCTGCAAAGGCGCTGACCTGGTGACCACCGACGTGTGGACCAGCATGGGCTTTGAAGCTGAAAACGAAGTGCGCAAGCAAGCCTTTGCCGACTGGTGCGTGGATGCGGACATGATGAAAGTCGCCGCCCCCGATGCGCTGTTCATGCATTGCCTGCCCGCCCACCGTGGTGAGGAAGTGGAGGCCGAAGTCATCGACGGCGCACAAAGCGTGGTGTGGGACGAAGCCGAAAACCGTCTGCATGTGCAAAAAGCTTTAATGGAATATTTATTGTTGGGACGTATCGAAGCATGAGCGACATCAAAAAAGTAGTGCTTGCCTACTCAGGCGGGCTGGACACCTCAGTGATTTTGAAATGGCTGCAGGACACATACCAATGTGAAGTGGTGACGTTTACCGCTGACCTGGGACAGGGCGAAGAACTGGAACCCGCGCGCGCCAAGGCGCTCAAGTTCGGTATCCGGCCGGAACAGATTTACATCGACGACCTGCGTGAAGAATTCGTGCGCGATTTCGTTTTCCCAATGTTTCGCGCCAACACCGTTTATGAAGGCGAATACCTGCTCGGCACGTCGATTGCGCGCCCGCTGATTGCAAAAAGATTGATCGACATCGTCAACGAAACCGGCGCGGACGCAATCTGCCACGGCGCGACCGGCAAGGGCAACGACCAGGTGCGTTTTGAACTGGGCGCATATGCGTTAAAGCCCGATGTGAAGGTGATTGCACCGTGGCGTGAGTGGGATTTACTCTCTCGCGAGAAGCTGCTGGCCTATGCCGAGCAGCACGGCATTCCGGTGGAAATGAAACACAAGCAGGGTGGTAGCCCGTACTCGATGGATGCCAACCTGCTGCATATTTCCTATGAAGGTCGCCACCTCGAAGACCCCAACGCCGAGGCCGAGGAAGACATGTGGCGCTGGACGGTATCGCCCGAAAAAGCCCCGGATGTGGCCGAATACATCACGCTTGACTACGCGCATGGCGATGTCGTCGCCATCAACGGCCAGGCCATGAAGGCGCACGAAGTGCTGGCCAAGCTCAACGAAATCGGCGGCAAGCACGGCATAGGCCGTCTCGACCTGGTGGAAAATCGTTATGTCGGCATGAAGTCACGCGGTTGCTACGAAACCCCCGGCGGCACGATTTTGCTGAAAGGCCACCGTGCCATCGAATCCATTACGCTGGATCGCGAAGTCGCACACCTCAAAGACGACCTGATGCCACGCTACGCCAGCCTGATTTACAACGGCTACTGGTGGAGCCCGGAGCGGAGCGCCTTGCAGGTGCTGATCGACCACACCCAACAAAACGTCAACGGTTTCGTGCGCCTCAAACTATACAAGGGCAACGTGATCGTGGTTGGCCGCGATTCCAAAACCGATTCGTTGTTCGATTCCACCATCGCCACGTTTGAAGATGATGCCGGTGCTTACGATCAAAAAGACGCAGGCGGCTTTATTAAACTTAACGCGTTGCGGATGCGGATTGCAGCGAAGCTCGATAGCAAAAGGAAATAAACATGTCTCAATTCGATAACGTCGCCGTGGTTAAAAAAGCCAACGTCTATTTCGACGGCAAATGCGTCTCGCACACCGTGCAATTTGCCGACGGCACGAAGAAATCCGTCGGCGTGATTTTGCCAGCCACACTGACTTTCAATACCGGCGCACCGGAAATCATGGAAACCGTGGCGGGTGCGTGCAAGGTCAAAATGGCCGGCGAAAACGAATGGAAAAGCTACGGCGCGGGCGAGTCCTATAACGTGCCGGGCAATTCCAGTTTTGAAATCAGTGTCGAAGGCGAGCCTTATCATTACGTTTGTCACTTCGGTTAAATTGCAGCCTGCGACGAATGCCTGCGTGAGAATGACATGACCACACTTGCGGTTGTCAAAAAAGATGGCATCGTGGCGATTGCGGCGGATACGCTGACCAAATGGGGCAGCAATAAAGAGTCGGCGGCGCATATCGTCAACCACAGCAAGCTCATTCAGTTGGGCGATAGCTGGCTGGCGGTCACGGGCTACACGACCTTTATCCTGATTCTGAAAGATTATTTTTCCAACCCGGCTGTCACACCAGACTTTGCATCGGTGGGCGGAATTTTTCGCACCTGGCAGCAATTGCATGGTGCGCTCAAGGAGCATTATTTTTTGCTGTCGGGTGAAGACAAGGACGACGATCTCGAATCCAGCCAGATGGATGTATTGATCGCCAATCCGCACGGCATTTTTGGCGTGGCCGAGCATCGCTCGGTGCAGGAATTCTCAAAATTTTATGCGTATGGTAGCGGCAGCGATCTGGCCATGGGTGCAATGCACGCGCTCTACGATACCGCGCTTTCCGCCGAGGAGATTGTGCGCAAGGCGATTGAAACCGCAGCCGAGTTTGACGACCGTACCGGCTTGCCGATCGAAATAAAAACCATCCAATTAGCGGGAGACCGAGATGCCCAGTTTTGACATTGTTTCAGAAGTCGATAAGCAGGAAGTGCGCAACGCGGTTGAACAAACCAACAAGGAAGTCACCAACCGCTTCGACTTCAAAGGTTCGGACGCGCATGTCGACCAAGCCGAATACGTGCTGACGGTGTTTGCCGACACCGAGTTTCAGCTCGACCAGGTGCAGGATGTGTTGAGCCAAAAACTGATTAAGCGCAGCGTGGACGTAAAGTGCCTGGAGATTGGCGATGTGGAAAAAATCTCCGGCAACAAGGTCAAGCGCACGGTTACAGTCAAAACCGGCGTGGAAACCGAGTTGGCGAAAAAGATTGTTAAAGTCATCAAGGACAGCAAGCTCAAAGTGCAGGCCAGCATTCAGGGCGACACCGTGCGGGTGTCCGGTGCCAAGCGCGATCTTTTGCAAGAAGCCATCGCGCTGACCAAAAAATCCATCCCCGATTTTCCGCTGCAATTCCAGAATTTTCGCGAGTAAGGAAAATGTTCAAAGTCCTGGTTCCCTTGGCAGATGGCTGCGAAGAATTGGAAGCCGTCACGATTATTGACTTGCTGCGCCGCGCCGGGATTGAGGTGGTGAGCGCCGGATTAAAACCGGGTGTAGTCAAGGCCAGCCGGGGCACGCAACTGTTACCGGACGCTACGCTGGATGCCGTGCTGAATGACAATTTCGACATGATCGTATTGCCGGGAGGAATGCCGGGTGCGCAGCACTTGAAAGAAGACCCGCGCATCCTCGCGCTGCTGAAAAAAATGGCCGCTGCCGGAAAATACACCGCCGCAATTTGCGCCGCGCCGATGGTGCTGGCCGAAGCTGGGCTGCTTTCTGGCAAGAAGGCCACCGGCTATCCGGGCTTTCTGGACAAAATGAACGTGCCGGGTTTGAGCTATTTGACCGATGCTGTCGTGCAAGATGGCAAAGTACTGACCTCACGCGGCCCCGGCACGGCGATGGATTTTTCGCTGGCGCTGGTTGAAGTGCTGGCAGGCAAGGAAAAGCGCGATCAGGTGGAAGCGGGCTTGGTGCGGGTTTGAATCAATTGGCTTTCGGGCTGCCGCCCGGTTTGGTATGCTGAAGAAATCATCAGGAGAAACACACATGTTTATTCGGGAAATTATTTCATTCAAGGGCGGCGACGAAGTGTTCAGCATTGCTCCGGCAGACGATGTGGCTACTGCGGTAGAGCGTATGGTGGCTAATGATGTGGGGTCGCTGGTCGTCAAACAGGCGGGCGGCGACATGGTCGGTTTCTTGACCGAGCGCGACATCATGAAAGGCATGAGCCGCCAGGGCTGTTCGCTCAAAGATGCGAAGGTCGCGGACATCATGATTACCGAACCTGTGGTTGCCACGCTGGATGACTCCGTGGACTATGCGCGTGATGCGATGACCAAAGCCCGCATCAGTCATCTGCCCGTGCTGGACGGCAACAAACTGGTCGGCGTGATTTCCTTCTACGACGTAGCGAAAGCCTGTTTGCGTGATACCAATTTTGAGAACAGTTTGCTTAAACGCTATATCAAAAACTGGCCGGAACAGGGTTGAATTTTATCTAGCCCTAAACAGGAGCTTGGTTTTGTCCGTGCGTCAGCGGATTTTCTCCGTCGGTGTTTGTTTGATGAAGATTTCCGGTTTGATCAGGGCATAACCTTCCTGCTGCCAGTGGACGAGTTCGGTCATGGCGTTGGGTACAACCTGAATGAAATCCTGGAAATCCTTCAGAGAATAACCAAAGTCTTCAGCGGCCTGGCCGCAAACTTTGAACTCAACGCCCAAGTCTGCGTAATAGCGCATGCGATCCACAAACTCCTGATATTTCTTCTCGTTGCCTTTCGCAACCGTCACAATTTCTGTGCCGTGAATAACGACCTTGATGCTCAACTCCTCGGGTGCGTAGTTGTACGGCGCGTCCTGCAGCGGGTTCATGATTGAACGTAGCCAATACAGCGCACTGCCCATTTTATTGGGGTCGTCAAGGTAAAACTCGAACACCACCTTGGCGGGTTTGTAGGGCGTTTGCACCCACTTGCCTTCGGTAAATGCTGGGCTGGACAGTAACAGCGCAAGAAGCGCAACGGCAGATTTGAGCGCAGATTTGAGCATGGCGGTTTCGTGTAAGTCCAAGTTGGCTCAGTATAGGCCACGCCTGCTGTTTTCGAAAAAAATGCGCTGCAAAAACGCTAACCGGCTGTGCGCCAGATGGCCAGCCTCTACAGCTTGCAAAATGGCGCAGCCCGGCTCGTGCCGATGAACGCAATTTCTGAAACGGCATTGCCCAAGATAAGGGCGAAAATCCGGCATGGCGGATTCAAGTTCTGACTGCTCAAGGTGTGCCAGTGCAAATTCCTGGAAACCTGGCGAATCCATCACGGCGCTTTGCTCGTCCAGTTGGTATAAGCGCGTGTCTGAGGTGGTGTGTTTGCCGGTGTCCAGGGCTTCCGAAATAGTATTGACGCGCACTGCTGCATTTGGAAGCAACTGGTTGATGAGGGTGGACTTGCCCATGCCGGATTGTCCGGTCAATAGCGTCAGGTGGCCGTGTAATAGCGATGGCAAGGGTTGAAGATCATGCTGGGCTGAGACGGAGATGACCGGATAGCCGAGACGGGCATACAAGTCGAGCGTTTGCATGGTGGCCGCATGGTCTGGCAGATCGGCTTTATTGGCAATGATTAATGCGGGTAGTTTTTGGCTTTCTGCGGCCATCAGACAACGCTGTAACAGGTCTTCAGACCAACTTGGGCGCGGTGCCAGAACGACGGCAACCTGGGTGGCGTTGGCGGCGATAGGCTTGGTGCGAAAAGCGTCAGCACGCTGGAAAAGACTGCTGCGCGGGAGTACTTTTTCGATTACGCCTTGATCGGCTGAGGTGAGTGCAATTTCAACCCGATCTCCGCACACCACGTCGGTTTTTTTGCCGCGTGTGACGCAATGGATTGCCCCCTGGCTGGGCGTGAGGACAAGAAAATGGCGGCCATGTGCCGCCACAACCTGACCTCGAAGCAGATCAGTATTCAAAGAGAATGTCGCAGGAAGTTAGCCTGCATGTGATTTAACCAGATTGGATAATCCCAGGATGCGATGCTTGAGTTTCTCGGAATGTCTTGAATAATCGCCCTGAAGGAGCTTGGCCGCGCCCTCGTGGTTGCCGGATTGATAGAGCCTGACGACTTCTGCTGCCATTTGGTGAAAATCTGCGTGCATTA
>JAYUCZ010000179.1:0-3734 GCA_043740065.1 Thiobacillaceae bacterium
TCCCCGCTGCGGGACAGCGCCAGCACAGCATCGTCGGCCCGGTCGAAGAAGGCATCGATCAACTCGTCCTTCTCACGGAAGTGTCGGCGGATGTCGTCAAGGCCGATGCCCAAGACCTGCGCCACCTGGTGCAGGCGCACAGCCTCCCAGCTTCCGCCCTGTTCGGCCAATTCGACCGCTGTGTCGACGATGCGGTGCGCGAACTCGCTTGCTTCGGTTGCAGACATGCTTGCGTGATCCTCGGGAATGCGCGGCGTTTTTTACGAAAACCAGCGTAAAAAGGCGGCTGCCGTCAGGGCGATGACGGCCAGCGCGGCAAGACCCTGGAAAGTGCGCTTGAGGCTGGCATGACCCCATCCCTTACCACGTCCGAGGTAGAAGGCGGCCAGCAGAAAACCGCTGATCGCCGCTGCAACCTTGATGGCAAGTGCGGCCACGGCAACGCTGCCCAAGTCTGGCGTTTCACCGTAGTAGTACAGGCTGATGAGGCCGAACAAGATGCCGCTGGCGATTTGTGCGCCCCAGGCACCAAGGATCAGCCAGCCGAATGCGCGTGCATATTCCAGGCGGGGCGATGGCCACAACGCGAATGCCGCGCCGCCCAATACGGCGGCGGCACCGAAGTTATGCACCACTTGGGTCAGGGCATAGGCGAGGTTTTCCGATCCCATGATGGATTTCAGATGGATTTCATCGCGGCTCACGCCACGGTTTATTTCACCGTGTTATTTCACCGTGACCCGCACGCACTGTTCGATGCCGACCGGCACATGCGCCTTGTTCACCACCTTGACGCAGATGACGTGCTTGCCGGCTGGCAGGGCTTCCAGCAGATAGCTGCCCTTGAGTTTGCGCAGGATTCCGGTTTCGCGGTTGTTGATATAGACATGAATGTGATCGCCGCGCGGGCCGGGATCGACTTCATAGACCAGCCGGTTTTCGTCCAATGCGTCGAGCGTGGCAGCGTCCAGAGGCGCGGTGATGGACACCTTGCCCTGCCCAAGGGCGGCAGAAGGAATGGTCAGAAAGAACCCGAGTACGAGGGCGGCAGGAAAATATTTTTCGTTCATGGTGATCTCCTTTCGGGTAGCGAAGCACCCTCCCAACGAACCAGCTAGTTCTCATATATAGCGTGCTGGCGTACAGATGCAAAGCCCGATTTTCCCGCCGTCCCCGGCAACGAACCTGGCTGGATCGGACAGGATTGAGACCACGCGTCACAGAAGCTAGTGGCCGCTCGAACAAGTTTTGGCAACGGCGCAAACCGCAAGAGAGTCGGGCGAGTGCCGGGCAGGCTAAAATAGTCGTCTTTCAGCATCCCCCTATCAGCCATGAGCGACTTAAAACAACGCGCCCTCGACTATCATCGTTTTCCCCGGCCAGGCAAACTCTCGGTCGAATCCTCCAAATCCTGTTCCACCCAGGCCGACCTCTCGCTCGCCTACACGCCGGGCGTGGCCGAGCCGGTGCGCGCCATCGCGGATGATCCCGAAGCGGCCTATCTCTACACCAACAAGGGCAACCTGGTGGCGGTGATCACGGACGGCACGGCCATCCTGGGCTTGGGCAACCGCGGTCCCTTGGCCGCCAAGCCGGTGATGGAAGGCAAGGCGGTGCTGTTCAAGCGCTTTGCCGGCATCGACGTGTTCGACATTGAAGTCAGTGCGCCCAGCCCCGAGGCTTTCATCGAGACCGTGGCGAACATCGCGCCCACCTTTGGCGGCATCAACCTTGAAGACATCGCCGCGCCACATTGTTTTGAAATCGAACGGGCGCTAACCGAACGGCTGGATATTCCGGTGTTTCACGACGACCAGCACGGCACTGCGGTGATCATTTGCGCCGGGCTACTCAACGCGCTGCATTTGCAGGGTAAAAAGCTGGAAGCCGTGCGTATCGTTTGCCTGGGCGCGGGCGCGGCCGGCATCGCTTCGATGCGGCTGTTGATCGCCATGGGTGCCAAGCCGGAAAACATTCTGATGGTGGACAGACAAGGCGTGATCCACGCTGGCCGCGATGATCTCAATATTTACAAGCAGGCTTTCGCCCATACCACGGAGCGCAGGACACTGGCTGATGCCCTGCGCGGTGCCGATGTACTGGTCGGCGTGTCGGGCCCGGACCTGGTAACGCCGGACATGATCAAAAGCATGGCGGACAAGCCCGTGGTGTTTGCGCTGTCCAACCCCGACCCGGAAATCCATCCCGATGCCGCGAAGTCGGCACGGCAGGATCTCATCATGGCCACCGGACGCTCGGACTTTCCCAACCAGGTTAACAACGTGCTGGGTTTTCCGTTCATCTTTCGCGGCGTGCTTGACGCGCGCGCCCGCCACATTACCCGCGACATGCTGATTGCCGCAGCGCACGCCCTGGCTGAACTGGCGCGCGAGCCAGTGCCGGAAGAAGTGCTGGTCGCCTACCAGCTTACGCATCTGGAATTCGGTTCGGAATACATCCTGCCCAAACCCTTCGACCCGCGCCTGATCGAGCGTATTCCACCCGCCGTGGCGGCGGCCTGGCAAGGCGGCTAATTCCATCGGATTGGGCTATGTTGGTATGAGTTTGGATTTATTTAAACCACGATTTATTTAAACCACGGCTCATTCCCATCATGGCTCATTCCGCATCGCTTCCATCGGTTCGCACTTGCGAGGTTGCCATCATCGGCGGCGGCGTTTCCGGCGCGGCGCTGGCTTACGTGCTGGCGCGCTACAGCGGGATTGCATCCATCGTCCTGCTGGAAAAGGAAAACCATCCGGCAACGATCAATTCGGCTGCCAGCCAGAACAGCCAGACCCTGCACTGCGGCGACATCGAAACCAATTACACGCTGGAAAAAGCCGCCGGGGTCAAGCGTGCGGCGGACATGCTGGTGCGCTGCGTGAGCGGAGAGGGCGCACAAGGGATACTGCGGCGCATGCCGAAGATGGTGCTGGGCGTGGGCGAGGCGGAATGCGCCTTGTTGCGCGAGCGCCATGCGCGGTTTCAAACGCTGTATCCCTATTTGCAACTGCTGGACAACGCGGGCGTTGCCAAGGCCGAACCGGAAGTGGCGCATAACCGACGTGAAGAGCTGGCCGCGCTGGCGGCACCGGATGCTTATTGCGCGGCGGATTTCGGCCACCTGACGCGGTTCTTTTTGCAGCGTGCGCAAGCGCTAGATGGCGGGCTGTCGGTGCGCATGTCCTGCCGCGTGCTGGAAATCCAGCGCCAGGCGCGAAGCTATGTTTTGCGCACCTCCGGCGGCGATGTTCATGCCGGCTATGTGGCGGTGTGCGCCGGTGCGCATAGTCTGGGTTTCGCGCAGCGTATGGGTCTCGGGCAGCAGTATTCGATCCTGCCGGTGGCAGGCAGCTTTTTCCATGCGCCCTGCCGGGTGCGCGGCAAGGTTTATACGGTGCAAAGCGAAAAACTGCCGTTCGCCGCTATTCATGCCGACCCGGATATTGAACATGCCGGGTTGATGCGGCTGGGCCCCACCGCGCTGGCAGTGCCGTTTCTGGAGCGCAGGCGCTGGGCCAGCGTGCCGCAATTTCTTCGCACGCTGCGCCTGGATGCCGATACGCTGGGCACCTTCGCCGGCATTCTGGGCGTGACGGAAATGCGTCGCTACATGGCGCGCAACCTGTGGTATGAAATTCCGCTGTTGCGCGAGGCGCTGTTCGCGCGTGAAGCGCGAAAAATTCTGCCCGCATTGCGTGCGGCGGATTTGCGCTATGCGCGCGGCATCG
>JAYUCZ010000180.1:0-3718 GCA_043740065.1 Thiobacillaceae bacterium
GCCTGTCCATGGATAACTTGGACAATTATGGGTGTGCTGGCGGGATGCGATGCAAGATGCCGGACGCGCAGCATGGTCGTTCCATGCAAGCGGACGGCAGCGGAGTCGTTGCGCTTCAGCGCTTACGAATCCGGCGTACCCCTTGCGGGTGCAACGTGGCAGCGCGCCCGCCAGTGCAGCCAGAATGTTCAAGTTATTCATGGGCAGGCTCTTAGCACAGTCCGTGCAAAAAATGGGGGCGAACCCTTCGTTCTCTTTGCGGCCTGTGGTTTTTTGAACTTTCGTGGCTTCGGTCAAGTTTTGTGTCGGCCAATCCCTCAATTTGAACGCTCCCGCTCCTCCCTGTTAATGGTTTGGTTTTCTCTGCGTCTTTGCCCTTTGCGTTCAACTGCGGGTTTTAAGGTTAAAACGGCCATCAAAAATGCGCTTAGCCAAGCCTGCTGCGCATCAAAAAATCTACCGACAATTTACCCGCGCCCTGAAACAGCAGCGGCAGAAACAGCACCAGATACATCAGCGGTAATTGGTAGCCGTTGTCGCAGACGTTGTAACCGTTGCCTGCGTGAACGCTGTACCAGGCCACACCCGTCAGTATCATCAGCGACACGCTGGCAAAGCGCGTACCCAACCCCAGCACCAGCAGCACTGGGCCGACAAGCTCTGACCAGGTTGCGATTTGCCAACTAATGTCAGTCGGCACGAGATTGAAGGGGAACGGAAACTGCTCCTGTATGCCCATGAACCAGTTTTCGCCCCGCAGTTTCACAATGCCGGATTCCCAGAATTCGTAAGCCAGCAACAGGCGTATCGCCAGATTGGGCAACCAGCTTCCGATGCCATCCAGAATTCCCAGACCGCGCTGCATACAATTTGTGCAACTCATGTTCTTCTCCTCCAGAAAATTGAACCCTTTGGTCGCCGGGTCAATATTTAGCTTACAGGTTTTAAAATTGGCGCATGAATACGCTGGATAAACTTGTTTTTGATAATCGCTTCGCCACGCTGGGTAGCGCTTTCTATACCCGGCTGGCGACCACGCCTGTGCCACAACCTTACCTGGTTTCCAGCAATCCAGATGCGCTGGATTTGCTTGGTTTGCATCCAGATGAAGCGAATACGAGCGGGTTTGTCGAGGCTTTTTCCGGCAACGCAGTATTACCGGGCAGTGACCCGCTGGCCGCGTTGTATGCCGGGCATCAGTTTGGCCATTATGTGCCGCAGCTTGGTGATGGTCGTGCCATTTTGCTGGGCGAGGTGGCAACCCAAAACGGCCACTGGGAACTCCAGCTCAAGGGCGCAGGGCGCACGCCCTACTCGCGTGGTGCCGATGGCCGCGCCGTGTTGCGCTCGTCGATCCGCGAATACCTGTGTTCCGAGGCCATGCACGGGCTGGGCATTCCCACCACCCGCGTCTTGTGCATGATCGGCAGTGACCTGCCCATACATCGCGAAAGCGTAGAAACTGCGGCCATTGTCACCCGGCTTGCGCCAAGCTTTATCCGCTTCGGCAGCTTTGAAGTGTTTTTCTACCGCAGTCAGCACGATGACATCAAAATCCTGGCGGACTTTGTCCTCAAACACTATTACCCGGAATTGCTGGCCGAGGCCAAACCCTATCCGGCGTTGTTGCGCGAAGCCAACCCCTATTTTGCCTTGCTGCGCGAAGTGTCCCGGCGCACCGCGAAACTCATGGCGCAATGGCAGGCTGTCGGTTTCTGTCATGGCGTGATGAATACCGACAACATGTCCATCCTGGGGCTAACGCTGGATTACGGCCCGTTTGGCTTTATGGAAGCCTTTGACCCCGGCTACATCTGCAACCATTCCGACCACGAAGGCCGTTACGCCTACGACCAGCAGCCCGAGATCGGTGGCTGGAATTGCACCTGCCTGGCGCAGGCGTTGTTACCCATCATGGAACTCGACGATGCGCGAGAAGCCCTGAACATTTACGGCGCAACCTTCAGCAGCGAATATATGCGCCTGATGTGCGCCAAACTGGGGCTGTCATTTGCAGAAGCCGCCGCGCCGCTGGTGACTGGTTTACTTGATTTGATGGCGCACAACAAGGTGGATTACACGATTTTCTTCCGCGCATTGGCAGGCTTTGATTCCCGCCCGGATGCACCCAACACGGCGCTGCGTGACCAGTTCCTCGCACGCGAAGACTTCGATGCCTGGGCGCACAATTACGCCGAGCACCTGCGCGCTGCTGGCAGCGCGGATAGCGAACGTGCTATCGCCATGAACCTGGTCAATCCAAAATATATCCTGCGCAACTATCTGGCCGAAACCGCCATTCAAAAAGCCCGTGATATGCGGGATTACAGTGAAATCGAGCGCCTGCGCCAGATTCTGGCGCACCCCTTTGACGAACAGCCCGAATTCGGCGACTATGCCAAGCAACCGCCCGACTGGGCCAGACAAATCGCCGTAAGCTGTTCTTCCTGAAGTTTTCCGCCTGATGCTTTCATCCTGATGTTTTCATTTAGCGCACTGCGCCCCGCCCTGATCGTCTTGTTGGCAAGCAGCCTGATCGCCGGTTGTTCTGGCAAGTCTATCCAGCGCAAGGACGGCATCAGCTCCTCCAGGCCATGGAGCTTGGCCGGGCTGGCGAAGGGCGATGTCGATGATGTCATCGAGCTGCATCAGCGTGAAACAGTGGCAACGCTCAAACTGTTGTCCATCAAGCTGTACAAGCGTAATCCCGCCGAACTGCAAAAAAACAGCGCCGCAGATATGGACACTGCGGTTGCGCAGATTTTTGATCCCTACAATCACTGGCACTTGTCGCCACGCAAAAAACTGGACTGGCAAGCCAGCATCAACAACGCCTTTCGCGATGACTACACGGGCGACCGCATTGACGCGCTGATGCAGGGTTTGCTGACCATGGTGATGTTGTCCTACGGCCACAAAACCGAAGTTTATGTGCTGGACAGCCTGGGCCCGCAAAGCCTGTACAACGGCGCACGCAACCTGGAAATTGCCGTGTGGCGGCTGTCCAATGCCAAAAATACCGACGGCGAATTGCTGCTGCTAACCAATTCCATCGAGCCGGGCCAGGCACCCAACCTCAGTTTCGAACGCGAATTCGGCAAACTTATCGCCGCACAAGACTTGATCGCCCGCGTGGTCGAAGACAAAACCAACCGAACCATCCGTTTTGGCACCGTCAACGTGGCCAGCATGATTTTCTTACCCATTTAACTTCAACCACCCACTTTAAGGAGCAAACATGTCCGAACTCATCATCGAAGATATCCTCGTCGGCAGCGGCAGCGAAGCCATTGCAGGCAACACCGTTACCGTGCATTACACCGGTTGGCTGACCAATGGCACAAAATTTGATTCCAGCAAGGATCGCAACGACCCGTTCGTGTTCCCGCTCGGCGCAGGCCACGTGATTCGCGGCTGGGATCAGGGCGTGGCCGGCATGAAAACCGGCGGCAAACGCAAGATCACCATTCCGCCCGAAATGGGCTACGGCGCTAGCGGCGCAGGCGGCATCATTCCGCCCAACGCGACGCTGGTGTTTGAAGTGGAATTGCTGGCCGCTAAATAAACCGCGCCAAATAAATCCTGTGAGCAGTTTGCCATCCGTGTTTTCTTCGTCCAGCCAACTGGAACAGGGATTTGCAGACGGCCTGGCGGCCATGCTGGAACAGCACCAGGGGTTGGGCGTTTATATTCTGGTGTTGGCCAATGCCGCCTATGA
>JAYUCZ010000181.1:0-3716 GCA_043740065.1 Thiobacillaceae bacterium
TTTTAACTGGAGAATCTCATGCATAAAATCGCCGTCCTCGCCCTGATCCTGTCCGCCCCCGCCTTTGCCGCCACCCCGCCCGCCGCCAAACAGGGCGAAAAAACCTACAACAACGCCTGCATGGCCTGTCACGCCAGCGGCGTGGCGGGTGCGCCCAAAACCGGCGACAAGGCCGCTTGGGCACCACGCATCAAACTCGGTAAGGAAAAACTCTATAACGATGCCATCAAGGGCAAAGGTGCCATGCCTCCCAAGGGCGGTCAGGCCGCATTGTCCGATGCCGATGTCAAGGCCGCAGTGGATTACATGATTGCCAAATCCAAGTAAACCAGCATCAAATCTGGGTAAAAAAGCGGGCTTGATGCCCGCTTTTTTATTTTGCCGACCTGAATCCTGCAAGTTTATGGCCGTAAATTAACTCAAGCAGATACGACACCACGTGGCTAGTCGGCCTTTGGTTATATTGTGTGTCAGGCAGATTCCGTGGTACTTCTAGCGATCTATACCAATATGCGCCAAGAAAGGGACTGATTCCAATGAGCATTAGAAGCAGTAATGGTAGGTCGGCCTTCAGCCCGACATGTCGGGCTAAAGCCAGGCCTACAAATTCATGCTTTTAACGCGAAATGGAATGACAAGTCATGTCAGAAAAACAAGCGCCAGAAATAACCATACAAGAAACTACGGCCACCTCGCCCGAAAAAGTGTCGGCGGCGGCGCATCACCACGACCCGCTGCTGGAATGCCTGGTTGCGCTGGCCAGAATCCACCAGCAACCCCGTTCCCACGATGCGCTGATTGCCGGATTGCCGCTGGTCAATAACCGCCTGACCCCTTCGCTGTTCGAACGTGCCGCACGCCGCGCCGGTCTTGCCAGCAAGATACTGCATCGCCCTATCGCCAAAATTAACCCGGCGTTGCTGCCTGCCGTGCTGGTACTCAAAGACGGCAACGCCTGCCTGCTGGTGGGCTGGCTCAAACCCGGCAGTATTGCCCGGGTCATTCTGCCCGAGCTGGGCGAGGCCACGGTCGCCATGCCGCTGGTGGAGCTGGAAGCCAACTACAGCGGCGAAGCCATCCTTGCCCAACCGCAATTTCAGTTTGATTCGCGTGCGCCCACCGTCGCCAACTTGCGTCATCGCCACTGGTTTTGGGGCGCAATGCTGGAAAATATGCCGGTTTATCGGGATGTGCTTTTTGCCGCCGCGCTCATCAATATTTTTGCCCTGGCGCTGCCGCTGTTCACCATGAACGTGTACGACCGGGTGGTACCCAACCAGGCGCTGGAAACCTTGTGGATGCTGGCGATTGGCCTGGCGATTATTTTGTGCGCCGATTTTGGCCTGCGTCTGATGCGCGGCTACTTTATCGACCTGGCGGGCAAGCGCGTGGACGTGGATTTGTCCAGCCGCATTATGGAAAAAGTGCTGGGCACGCGGCTGGAACACCGCCCGGCCTCGGTGGGCTCGTTTGCGGCCAATTTGCGCTCGTTTGAAACCGTGCGCGACTTCATTACTTCGGCCACCGTTACCGGCTTGATCGACCTGCCGTTTGCCATTCTGTTTATCGGCGTAATTGCCTGGATAGACTGGCCAATGGCTATCCCGGCACTCGTCGGCATGTTGATCGTGGGCAGCTACGGCTGGCTGGTGCAAGGCAAAATGCACGAGCTGGCGGAAACCACCTATCGCGCTGGCGCGATGCGCAACGCCGGTCTGGTGGAAAGCCTGGTGGGGCTGGAAACCCTCAAGGCCATCGGCGCCGAAGGCCCGATGCAGCGCAAATGGGAACGCAGCGCGATTTATCTGGCGCGCACTTCCGCGCAATTACGGCTACTGGCAGCTTCCACCATCAACAGCGCCATGTGGGCGCAGCAACTGGTTTTTCTGTCTGTCATCGTCATCGGCGTGTACCGCATCGGCCTGGCCGAACTGACCATGGGCGGGCTGATTGCCTGCTCCATGCTGGCCTCGCGCGCGATGGCTCCGTTTGGTCAGGTGGCGGGGCTGCTCACCAACTACCACAACGCCACCACCGCGCTGGAGTCGCTGGATGAGATTATGGGCAAGGAAGTCGAACGCCCGCTGGAAGCCAGCTTTGTCAGCCGCCCGCACTTCAAGGGCGAAATCGAATTCAAGGATGTCGGCTTCACCTACCCCAACAGCGAACTGGATGCGCTGCGCGGCATTTCCCTGCACATTAAAGCCGGTGAGCGGGTGGGCATTATTGGCCGGGTCGGATCGGGCAAATCGACTTTGCTTAAACTCATTCTGGGCTTGTACCAGCCCACCGCAGGCGCGGTGCGGGTGGACGGCGTGGACATCCGCCAGCTTGACCCGGCGGAACTGCGCCGCAACATCGGCTACGTTCCACAGGATGGCGTGCTGTTTTACGGCACCCTGCGCGAAAACATCGCGCTGGCTTCGCCTTCGGTGCAAGACCACCAACTGCTGACCGCCGCCAGCATCGGCGGGCTGTCCGACATGATCAACGCGCATCCTCGGGGTTTTGACATGCTGGTGGGCGAACGCGGCGAATCGCTGTCCGGCGGGCAGCGCCAGGGCGTGGCGATCGCACGCGGCGTGGTCAACGAGCCGCCAATTTTGCTGCTGGATGAGCCGACTGGTTCGATGGATCACACCAGCGAAGAAATCATCAAAGCCAAGCTCAAGGAATTTTGCGCACATCACCGCACGCTGTTGGTGGTCACCCACCGCACCAGCCTGCTGGACATGGTGGAGCGTCTGATCGTGGTAGACAATGGCCGCATCGTGGCCGACGGCCCCAAAGCCAGCGTCGTCGAAGCGCTGAAAAAGGGTCGTGTGGAGAAAGCCTCATGAGCCAGCCCATCTTGCTCCCCGCACAACAACCCGAACCGAAAAAGCCCTCGTTTGCCCGCCGCCAGGTCAATCGCCTGTTTAACCGCTGGATACCCGACAAAAACGAAGAAGACCTGGATTGGGCCAGCGATGTGGAGTGGGCGCGGTTAAAACAAGAACCGATCCGCACCCGCGCCGTATTGCGCATGATCGGCGTGACGCTGCTGATCCTGATTATCTGGGCGGCCTTTGCCAAAGTCGATGAAGTGGCACGCGGCATCGGCAAGGTCACGCCTTCACGGCAGTTGCAAATTATCCAGTCGGTGGATGGCGGCGTGGTCTCCGAGATTCTGGTGCGCGAAGGCCAGGTGGTAGAGCCCGGCCAAATCCTCTTTAAAGTCGATGCCACGCGCTTTGAATCTTCGCTGCGCGAAAACCGTGCGCAATACCTGGCCTTGCTGGCCAAGGCCGCACGCCTGCGAGCGATTGCCGAAGGCCGTTCTTTTATCGTGCCGCCCGAAGTGCAGCAAGAATCCCCCATGCTGGCCGAACAGGAGCGCAGTCTTTACACCTCGCGGCGCATGGAGCTGGATACCCAGATCAGCATTGCCCAGCAACAACTGGCGCAACGCTCTCAGGAGCTCAACGAAATCCGCGTGCGCCGCGACCAGGCCGGGCAGGGCTACGACTTAACCGCACGCGAGCTGGCGGTGACCAAACCGCTGGTTAGCGCTGGCGCGGTTTCCGAGGTGGAAATGCTGCGCCTGGAACGCGATGTGTCACGCTATCGCGGCGAGCGCGACCAGGCTTCCGCACAACTTGTCCGCGTGCAGTCTTCCATCTCTGAAGCCCATCGCAAAATTCAGGAAGTCGATATCAGCTTCCGCAACGAAGCGC
>JAYUCZ010000182.1:0-3695 GCA_043740065.1 Thiobacillaceae bacterium
CCCGGCGGCCACTGTCAAAATGTCCGGCGTGGCGCATTTGCAAAACGAGACGGTCAAACTGCGGGTCAAGGTCATTCCCAAGTTGTCTGAAGGTGTTGCCGTTGCGGGGGCTTTGCTGGGCGGCCCCTTGGCTGGCCTGGGTGCGCTGTTGGTGCAAAAGGTGTTGAAAGACCCGTTTGAAGAAATCATTTCGTTTGAGTACCTGGTAGATGGAGACTGGGAAAGTCCGTCTGTTACCCGTTTGGCCAAACCGAAAACCGATCCTAAAACTGAAAAAGAACCGGAATCATGACTACGAAAAAGACCTCGTCCATTGCCCCGAAAAAAGGCTCGCGCAGCAAGCCAACGGCAGCACCGGCGGCGGCTAAAAAAGCCAGCGCAGCGCCGGTCGGTACGGTACGCGTTGCGGCGATCCAGATGGCTTCCGGCCCCAATGTCGCGGCTAACTTATCCGAAGCCGAACGATTAATCGGACAGGCCGTAATCGACGGTGCCAAACTAGTGGCGTTGCCGGAGTACTTTGCCATCATGGGCATGAAGGACACCGACAAGGTGGCGGTGCGCGAGGTGGAAGGCAAGGGGCCAATTCAGAGCTTCATGTCGCGCATGGCAAAAAAGCATGGCATCTGGCTGGTGGGAGGGTCCATTCCGCTGGTGGCCAGCACCGATGAAAAAGTCCGCAACAGTTGCCTGGTGTATGACGACAAGGGCAAGCAGGTTGCGCGTTACGACAAGATTCATTTGTTTGGCCTCGACCTTGGCAACGAGCATTACAAGGAAGAAAAAACCATCGAGCCGGGCACCGAGATTGTTGTTGTTGACAGCCCGTTTGGCCGCATCGGTTTATCCATTTGCTACGACCTGCGCTTTGCCGAGCTGTACCGCGCCATGCAAAACGTGGACATTATTCTGGTGCCGTCGGCCTTTACCGCCACCACCGGCAAGGCGCATTTCGAAACCCTGGTACGTGCTCGCGCCATCGAAAATCTGGCTTACGTGATTGCCCCCGCCCAGGGCGGCTACCATTTGTCTGGCCGCGAAACCCACGGCGACAGCATGATCGTTGACCCGTGGGGCGTGGTGCTGGATCGACTGCCGCGTGGTTCCGGCGTGGTGTTTGCCAACCTCAACCCGGCCTATCAGGCGGGGCTGCGCAAGAGCCTGCCCGCGCTCAAACACCGCATGATCGGTTGCGAAAAATTGAGCGTGACTAAACAAAACAAACCTGGCTCCGCACAAAACAAGCCTAGCCCCGCACAAAATAAACCCAGCTCCGCACAAAACAAACCCAGCCCCGCCAAAAAGTGAACCCCATGAATCCCGTAGAAGCGCTAGACGCAATCCACACCACCGAGCGCCTGTTTGATGTGGCGCAAAGTACCTTGCTGATTCCCAACCAGATCGGTAGCCAGCAACTTGCGCCGATTTTTGGCAAGCTGATGAGCCACGACCTCGACTACGCCGACCTGTATTTTCAGTACAGCCGTTCCGAAGCCTGGACGCTGGAAGAAGGCCAGGTCAAATCCGGCAGTTTCAACATCGACCAGGGCGTGGGCGTGCGTGCCGTGTCCGGAGAAAAAACCGCGTTTGCCTACTCCGACGAAATCAGCGTCGATGCGCTCGCACAAGCTGCCGACGCGACCCGCGCCATTGCCCGTAGCGGGGGCGATAAAACTTTTGCGCTGGCAAAACCTGGGCAGAGTCGCGCGCTGTATCAACCCATCGACCCGCTGACCAGTCTGGACGACGCGAAAAAGATCGTCTTGCTGGAACAGCTTGAATCCATCGCCCGCAAACTTGACCCGCGTGTGATGCAAGTCATCGCCAGTCTGGCATCGGAATACGAAGTCATTTACGTGGCGCGTTCCGACGGCCATACCGCTGCCGATGTGCGCCCGCTGGTGCGCCTGTCCATACAAGTTATTGCCGAAGAAAACGGCCACCGCGAACAAGGCTCCGGCGGCGGAGGCGGGCGCTTTGGTTATGAATATTTCACCGACCAAATCCTCGAAGAATATGCCCGCCAGGCCGTACATCAGGCGGTCGTTAATCTCGCCGCCAAACCCGCACCCGCTGGCATCATGCCGGTGGTGCTCGGCTGCGGCTGGCCGGGCATATTGCTGCACGAAGCCGTCGGCCACGGTCTGGAAGGCGACTTCAACCGCAAAGGCAGCTCGGCGTTTGCGGGTCGCATCGGTGAGCGTGTGGCCTCGCCCGGCGTGACCGTTATCGACGACGGCACCATGCCGCTGCGGCGCGGTTCGCTCAACGTGGACGACGAAGGCAACCCCACCCAACGCACCGTGCTAATCGAAGACGGCGTACTGGTCGGCTACATGCAGGACACGCTCAACGCCCGCCTGATGGGTGTGCCCGTTACCGGCAATGGCCGACGCGAATCCTTCGCCCACCTGCCCATGCCGCGCATGACCAACACCGTCATGCTGGGCGGCGACAAAGACCCGCAGGAAATCATCGCCTCAGTCGAACGCGGCATCTACGCGGTGAATTTCGGCGGTGGCCAGGTTGACATCACCAGCGGCAAATTCGTTTTCTCCACCGCCGAAGCCTACATGATCGAAAACGGCAAAGTCACCTACCCCGTGAAAGGCGCGACGCTGATCGGCAACGGCCCCGATGCGCTAACCAGAATATCCATGATCGGCAACGACATGCAAATGGATTCCGGCGTGGGCACCTGCGGCAAAGAAGGCCAGAGCGTGCCGGTCGGCGTGGGGCAACCGACGCTGCGGATAGATGGGTTGACGGTGGGCGGGACGGGTTGAGGTGAGGCTCGGTTTTATGCGTTAATACTTGCGGGCGAAATTAGCCGAAGCCGCCAGAAACAGCCAAGGTGTATTTTTTGACGTGCGGTGTTCGATATAAATATGAACGTTTTTTATAAACAACGGGATGTGGGAAATATGTCGTTTATATGTACCTTGTCCCGGACTATATATACACCTGTACAGGTGTATATTGCACGTTAGGTTCTACCATGATTCCGGCCACCATTTTCTCTTTGTCAACCACTCGGCAAAGAACCATCCGGAAAACCATGCCGGGACAATCCCAATCAAAAACAGGAGTTCTGCCCAATAATGGAATTTGAATGCGCTTTCAATATCGGTAACGCTATCGTCAGTCTTACTGGCGTTGCGCTTGGAGGTATCGTTGGCTATCTCTCGGCCAGACGTGTCAGCGATAAAAATTCCAGAGCCACTGCTGCGGCAAAGTTCCGCGCCGTCTTTTCTCACACTCAAGCGCAACTCGCCATTGCCATCAGACACAGCGACGACTTCACAAAACCCAATACTTCCAATGTCCTGAGAGATGACTTTATCCGTCACGCTGCTGCTATTGAGGAATTCCGTCCTTTCGTTCCCTGCGAAGATCGGGAGGCTTATCAACAAACATGGGAAGAGTATTGCAGCCTTGAACCAACTCTTTGGGACGGAGGGATTCTCAAGCCGCCCCACGAAAACCAGGAAGCGGAAGCTTGTTTTGGGCAAAAAATACATGCAATTTTGCGGTTTGCAAAAACCTAACCCGGCGCTCAACACGGACGCCCTCCAGCGGGCTTCGCCCGCTTCCGGTCGCCGGTTAGCTCTACGTTAGGCATCATCACGCCACCATATTCCTATTCAGGGCTTTTGCTTTTAATGCGTCTGACTGGTTGTATGTTTTGGATGCGT
>JAYUCZ010000183.1:0-8745 GCA_043740065.1 Thiobacillaceae bacterium
AAATTGTCGCCGCGATACGACACCGCAACGGCGGGCGGTGCCGCCAATAGCCCATCCACCGACAAACCGCGCGCCTTCTGTTCGTTGGCACGCGCATCCAGCACACGCGCCTCGGGCACCATCCGCCAGGCCGCATCGAGCTGCTCGGCCAGTGTGGATGCCTGTGCCGCACCGGCCAATAGCCCGGCGGCAAGCATAAAAATAATTCGCATAAAAACCTCGTCAAGAAAGCAAAGAAACCCGGTCAGGCCGGGCATGCTTAAACGAGGGGTAGAGGTGGCCGTTGCGGCTGTTCCGGGAAAAGCTGGTAGTAAAAAATCAGACCGCTTTCGGCGCGTTGCGTGGGCGTTATAAACGACAAATCCAGCATCTGCGGCGTAAGCGTTGGGGAGTGCGATAAATGGCAAGCAGCGCAATGATCGCATTGCCCGCTCATCGTGTTGGCGGACGATTCGGGCGCGTGGTGCGCGTGATGTCCATCTGCAGCCGCTGCCATGACAGCGCCCGCGCCATGGTTCGACACATGTGGCATCGACGCATGCGCACACACCGGCATGGCAAGCGCCGCCCAGCCTTGAACGGGAAACCATAGCAGCAACAGGAGGGCGATAAAACGGCGTGGCACGATGCGCGTAATTTGAACGGGAATGTTGAGAAAAAACCAAGCGGGCATCCGGAAATGTAGCCCGCTAGCGATTTTTTTACAACCTGATTGTGGCGATGCCACTAAAATCATCGGGTCGCCTACCAGAAAACCATCATGACCGAGCCGCAATTGATCGCCAAAAACGACACTACCGAACTGCACATCCTGCCGCAAATGGCCAACCGCCACGGGCTGATTACCGGCGCGACCGGCACGGGTAAAACAGTCACGCTGCAAACCATGGCGGAACATTTTTCCGGCATTGGCGTACCGTGTTTCATGTCGGACGTGAAAGGCGATTTGTCGGGTATTTCGCAGGCTGGTGGCAGCAATCCTAAAGTGGCGGCGCGTGTGGAAAGTCTCAAACTGGAAGGCTTTGAATATCACGGTTATCCGGTCACGCTGTGGGATCCGTTTGGCGAGCAGGGTCATCCGGTACGCGCTACAGCTTCAGACATGGGACCGCTGCTCTTGTCGCGGATGCTGGACTTGAACGAAACCCAGGCGGGCGTGCTGAATCTGGTTTTTAAAGTCGCCGACGACAACGGCATGTTGCTGCTGGATTTAAAAGACTTGCGTGCCATGCTGGCCTTCGTAGGCGAAAACGCCAAGCAGTTCACCACCGATTACGGCAACGTCTCCGCCGCCTCCATCGGTGCGATTCAACGCGGTTTGCTGACGCTGGAATCGCAGGGCGGCGAGAAGATTTTTGGCGAGCCGATGCTGAATATCGCCGATCTGATGCAGACCGATGGCGGCAAGGGCATCATCAACATCCTGTCCGCCGACAAGCTGATGCAGTCGCCCAAGCTATACGCCACGCTGCTGCTGTGGCTGTTGTCGGAACTGTACGAAAACCTGCCAGAAGCGGGCGATCTGGACAAACCCAAGCTGGTGTTTTTCTTCGATGAAGCCCACTTGCTGTTTACCGATGCGCCCGATGCGCTGGTGGATAAAATCGAGCAGGTGGTGCGGCTGATTCGCTCCAAGGGCGTGGGCGTATTTTTTGTGACGCAAAACCCGGCGGACGTGCCGGACAAGGTCTTGTCGCAGCTTGGCAACCGCGTGCAACATGCCTTGCGCGCATTTTCCCCACGCGACCAGAAAGCCGTCAAAGCCGCTGCCGAAACCATGCGCGACAACACTGCGCTGGATGAGGAAGCTGCCATTACCGAATTAGGCGTGGGCGAAGCGCTGGTATCGTTTCTGGATGAGAAAGGCCGCCCCGGCGTGGTGGAACGCAGCTTCATCATTACGCCTGCCGGGCAAATCGGGCCGATCACGCCGCAGCAACGCCAGCAGTTAATGGCCTCATCGCTGGTGGCGGGTGTGTACGAAAAACAGGCTGATCGCGAATCGGCTTATGAAGTACTGAAAGCCCGCACCGCACAAGCCACAGCGCAGGCCACCGCACAGGCGCAGATTGAAACCCAGGCAAAGGCAGAAGAAACCAAACAGGCAGGCAGCGGCGGTTTCATTAAAGACATACTGTTCGGCACGGGTCGTCGTCAGGGCATGGTCGAGGCCATGGCCAAAAGCACAGTGCGCACCATCGGCAGTCAGCTGGGCAGGCAAATCCTGCGCGGCGTATTGGGCAGCATCATGGGCGGGCGGAAATAAACCTTCACCATTTTTTACCCAACCCGGTCAATCCCAGCCCCCAGCGCACCACGCCATAAGCCAGCCAGCAGCGCAGCCGCACATGCCAGGGTTGCCGCCGCCAGCCTTCCGATTCGATGCGCGAGGCATCTTGCTGTACGGCTTGCGCCAGCCTTTGCCTGAGTTGGTTAGCAAAGCCTGCGTCCTCGATGACGATATTTGCCTCGTTTGCGAGCAGCAGACTGAAGGGGTCAATATTGGAAGAACCCACGGTTGCCCAGCGCCCATCAATGACGGCGACCTTGGCATGCAGGTGGCTGGGGCGGTATTCGTGGATTTCCACACCCGCATCCAGAAATGCGCCGTATAAAGCGCGGCTGGCCGCGTGTTGCAAACGGTATTCGACCATGCCCTGCAACAACAGCGTGACGCGAACGCCGCGCTTTGCAGCCTCGGTCAACGCCCGCCGAAAGCGCAGACCCGGCAGAAAATAAGCATTGGCAATAAAAATTTCTTTGCGCGCGTGGCCGATGGCATACAAATAAGCGCGCTCAATATCACGCCGGTGGCGCACATTATCACGCAGCAACAACATGGCTTGTATGTCGCCATCAACCGGCAGACGCATTAAAGCCGCCTCATTTGCCGGGTTCAGCCGCGCAATAGCCGTGCGCCAATCCTGGCGTAGCCAGAGTTTTTCCATTGCGGCAATAATCCGCAGCACCAGCGCACCTTCTACCTTCACCGCAAAATCAAAGCGCGGCGCGGATTGTCCCGGAATATCCCAGTCGTCCTGAATGTTGATGCCGCTCACAAACGCAAGCTGCCCATCGACCATCGCCAGCTTGCGATGCAGTCTGCGCAGGCGATGTTTGCGCAGATTCCACAAAGACGACCACCAGGAAAATTCGCGGCGATACACCCGCACCTCGCCCCCCGATTCAACCAGCGGTTGCCACCACGCCGCATCCAGCGCCGCCGAACCGAAGCCATCCACCAGTATCCGCACTTCAACACCGCGCCTGGCGGCATCAATCAGCGCATCACGCATGCGTGTTCCAACCGGGTCACGGGTAAAAATATACGTTTCCAGCCAGACCTGTTTTTGGGCGGCACGAATCGCCGATTCCAGTGCCGGAAAATACGCTACGCCGTTCTGCAAAAGCGTAATGTGGTGGCCGGGTTGCAGGCCGACCCGCCGATGCGTGTGGCTCATTCCGGGGCGAGCGTGGCGGTCAATGCGGCATGGTCGGACAGCCGATGCCAAAGTGGGCCGGCATGGACTTTGCAGGCCTTGACCACCAGCCCGCGCAGGTAAATCCGATCCAGCGCAATCACTGGCAGCATCGACGGATAACTGCGGGCATGACGACCATGCTGCATTTCAAAAACCTCACTTAATCCCAGCTCATCCGCCAGATAGCGGCTGGCTCGCATACGCCAGTCATTGAAATCGCCAGCCAGAATCAGCGGCGCGGATTGCGGCACGCTGGCACGGATACGTGCTGCAATCATGCGCATCTGGCGGCTGCGCCCGCCTTCGGTTAGCGCCAAATGCACATTGATGCAGTGCAGTGGTTGGCTCCAGCCTGGTGGTTGCAACTCACAATGCAACATGCCGCGCGACTCCATCAAATGGCTGGAAATATCCAGGTTCTCCCAGGACAAAATCGGATAGCGCGACAAAATCGCATTGCCGTGGTGTCCGTCGTCATACACCGCGTTCTTGCCATAAGCAAAATCCGTCCACAAGGTGTCCGCCAGAAATTCGAGCTGAGGCCGTTCAGGCCAGTGCGCAAACCGCGCCGCACGTCCTTCATGCACGCCCTGAACTTCCTGCAGGAAAGCCAGATCAACATTCAGGCTGTGCAGCTTGTCGCGTAGTTCGTGGATGGTTAAGCGCCGATTGAAATGGGATAAACCCTTGTGGATGTTGTACGAAGCAACGTGGATTTCGGAAGGCGCGTTCATAGGATCATGCTAGCAGCCTGCGTATGGCCTCGGCATTGCTGGGAGAAAAACATTTCTCCGCTGCCTCCGTGGCGGGCAACCATTGATAGCCCAGATGTTCGCTGGCCGTCAACTTGACAGGCAATGCGGACGGCACTTGCAGCCCGAACACATGTTCGGTGTTGTGGGTCGCATCGGGCGGGTAACGATGCCGATAACACTCGAAAATTTCGTACTGATTGCTGTAGCCCCAGTCCGTCAGCGCATAAGCCTCGGCATCCAGCCCGGTTTCTTCGCGCACTTCGCGGATGGCGGTTTGGCGCAGGGTTTCGCCGGACTCCTGCGATCCCGTCACCGACTGCCACCAGCCAGAATGGTCGGCGCGTTCCAGCAGCAGAATTTGATGATCCGGGGTGTGGATCACCACCAGCACGGAGATGGGGATTTTGAAACCCATTATTCACAAGGAGGACAAGAGGACAGGAGCAAACCCTTGATAGATTTCTCTTGTCCTCATGTCCTCTTTGTTAAAGCCTTTTCAGGCAACCGGGTTGGTATTGCGCAAACGGATATGCAGTTCACGCAACTGCTTGTCGTCCACGGCGTTCGGCGCTTCGGTCATCAGGCAGTTGGCGCGCTGGGTTTTGGGGAAGGCGATCACGTCACGGATGGAATCGGCACCTGCGACCAGCGTCACCAGCCGATCCAGACCAAAGGCCAAACCACCGTGCGGCGGTGCGCCGTATTGCAGCGCATCGAGCAGGAAGCCGAATTTGGCACGTTGTTCTTCTTCGCTGATCGCCAGCGCTTTGAAGACTTTGGCTTGCACGTCTTGTTGATGAATACGGATGGAACCGCCGCCGACTTCCGAACCGTTTAACACCATGTCGTAGGCACGCGACAAACACTTGCCCGGATCGGATTCGAGCAGGTCTTCGTGGCCAACTTTAGGCGCGGTAAACGGATGGTGCAGCGCCGCCCAGCGTTTGTTTTCCTCGTCGCGTTCAAACATCGGAAAATCCACCACCCACAGCGGGGCCCAGGCATCGCCAGTAACGTAGCCTTTTTCGTGGCCGACTTTGGTGCGCAATGCGCCGAGCGCATCGTTGACGACCTTAACGCTATCTGCGCCAAAGAAAATAATGTCGCCGTTTTGTGCGCCGGTGCGTTCCATCACGGCTTTCAGTGCGGCTTCCGAAAGGTTTTTGACGATGGGCGATTGCAGGCCGCTGTCGTTAAGTTGCGTGATGTCGTTGACCTTGATGTAGGCCAGGCCTTTTGCGCCGTAAATTTTGACGAACTCGGTGTAGGTGTCGATCTCGCCGCGAGAAATACTGCTCGCGCCGCCGGGTACGCGCATGGCCGCGACCCGACCGCCGTTGTTAGCCGGCCCGGAAAACACCTTGAACGCCACCTCTTGCATGGCATCGGTGACTTCGGCCAGTTCCAGCGTCACGCGCATGTCGGGTTTGTCCGAGCCGTATTTGAACATGGCGGTCTGCCAGTCCATGCGCGGAAACGGATTCGGCAACTCAATACCGGCCGCTTTGGAATAAGTCTCGCGCACCATGCCTTCGACCAGATTCATCACGTCATCTTCGTCGATGAAGGACATTTCCATGTCCACCTGGGTAAATTCTGGCTGGCGATCGGCACGCAGGTCTTCATCGCGGAAGCATTTGGTAATCTGGAAATAGCGGTCGTAGCCCGCCACCATCAACAGTTGCTTGAACAGTTGGGGCGATTGCGGCAGCGCGTAGAACATGCCGTCATGCACCCGCGACGGCACCAGATAATCGCGCGCGCCTTCGGGCGTGGAGCGCGTGAGCATGGGGGTTTCGATTTCCATGAACTGCTGCGCATCGAGGTAGTCGCGCATGACTTTGGCCATGCGATAGCGCAACGCCATGTTCTTTTGCATGGGCTCGCGGCGCAAGTCCAGATAGCGATAAGTCAGCCGGATATTTTCGTTGATGTTGTCATCGTCGATGAGAAACGGCGGCGTGGCGGCGGCGTTCAGCACTTCGATTTTCTTCGCCAGTACTTCAATTTCGCCAGTCGCCATATTGGCGTTGGCCGTGCCTTCCGGACGGGTGCGCACGTTGCCGGTAATGCGCAGCACAAACTCGTTGCGGACTGCTTCGGCATGTTGAAAATCCTCGCCCATATCCGGGTCGCAGACAATTTGCACCAGGCCGTAACGGTCGCGCAGGTCGATGAAAATCACCCCGCCGTGGTCGCGGCGGCGGTGCGCCCAGCCGCAAAAAGTCACGCTCTGGCCAGTGTGGGCGGCGTTGACTTCGCCGCAGGTGTGGGTACGCATCATGTTCAAAATCTTTCTGGGGGGTTTTAACTGTGTTTTTTTAACTGCGCCACCGCCCGCCGTGGCGATGAGTCATTCATCCGGCGCAAGGCGCTACGCTTTTCCGCCCTAGTGTCACGAACCGGAAATAACGGAACAAATGAAACAGATGGATTTTTTCGCCAGGCTAGGCGCAGACCCGCAGCCGTATGGGGTATACGGCAAGGGGATGCAACGACGCTTGGTGGAAAAATACGCTGTTTCATGTTTCGTTATTTCCGGTTCGCGACACTAGTGCATGGTTACTGCCCGCCGCCCGAGGTATTAGTCGGGCTACTGGTTGCCACACCCATCGACACAATGACTTTCAGCGCGGTATCCACGCTCATGTTCAGCGCGATGGTTTCGCTTTTCTTGACGAAAAAATAAAAGCCGTTCACCGGGCTGGGCGTGGTCGGGATAAACACCGCCACGTGTGTATCCGGCAGTTTTGCCGTCACTTCATCCGGCACATTGGTCTGGAACGCGATCGACCAGGATTCTGGGTGCGGATAACGCACCAGCAATACCTGCCTGAAGGCATTGCCATTACCAGAAAGGATGGTGTCGGAAACTTGCTTGACGCTGTTGTAAATGGATTTAACCACCGGGATGCGCAACAAAAACGCCTCCCAGAACAACACCAGTCGTTGGCCCAGAATATTGGCCGTGGCCAGGCCGGTGAAAAAAATCACCAGCACCGTCAGAATCACACCCAGGCCGGGAATATGCACGCCCAACTGGCGATCCGGATGCCAGCTAATCGGCAGCAATTCCAAGGTTTGATCCATGGAGCCGATGAGCAAATCCAGCACCCACAGGGTAATCCCCAGCGGCACCCAGATCAGCAGGCCGGTAATGAAGTAGCGTTTCATATTGAGTTAAAAACAGCATGGGCGGCAAAAGCCGCCCATGCTGTTGAAGTCGGACGATTCACGAACACGATCCACAACCCCCCGTGCCGCAAGCGGGCGCGGGCGCGGTGTTTTTCGTTGCCTCCTGCTTTTCGGCAGGTTTGGTCGTGCCGCCCTTAAAGTCGGTGGCGTACCAGCCGCTGCCCTTAAGGGCAAAGCCCGCGGCGGTCAATTGCTTGGCAAAACTTTCCGCGCCGCACTTGGGACAAACCGTCAGTGGCGCATCGGACATTTTCTGGATGACATCGTCCTGGTGTCCGCAGGCACTGCATTGGTAAGCATAAATCGCCATGGCTTACTCCATAATCAAGATTGAACTGAAGCGGATTTTACACCAGTAAGCCTTTTATAAGCAGTGGCTTATGCTGCTGGCGCTTACCAGTCCAAGCGCAGCGTGGCGTAAGCGCGCTGCGTAAAAACATTCTGGCGGCGGAACTCGGTGTAATTGTCACCCAGGTTCTGCACGCCTGCCGACCACTCAGCCCCTATGCCGTCCAGCTTGAATTGCCTGGCCAGCTTGAAATCGGTGCGCGTGTAGCCCTTGGTGTGATCGCCATCGGACAACCACATCATCCTGTCGGTGTGATAGACCATGGCGCTGGCGTTCCAGCCCGGCGCAAAGCGCCAGTTGACCAGCAAGCTGGTTGTCCAGTCGGGCGAGGATTCCGGCAGGTCGTCGTCCACAATGTCGGCGCTGGCCTTGATCTGCGCAAACGATTGCGTCAAATGCAAGGAAAAATCACGGCCCGGCTTCCATACCAGTTGCGCGTCCGCCCCGGTCACGTCCAGCGTGCCGCCGTTGACGTACTGAAAGAATTTGCCTTTACCGATCAAGCCGTCCGGGCGGTAAGGGTTCAGCACATCATCCGAAGCGCGGCGGTCGCCAATGAAGTTGGTCACATGGTCGCGATACACGCGCACATCGAGCCGGCCACCCCAAGACGGCCACAGCCCCAGATAGCCGAATTCGACCGAGGTATTCTCTTCGTTTTTCAAGCCCGTGGACGGGATGACATCCCTGTCCAGCAGCACACCGCTGCTGTTGTAGGCTGACTTGTTGCCTTTTTCCTCAAAGAACGTCGGCGCACGCGAGGCCTTGGAGACCGCCCAGCGCAAGGTTTGGCGCGGGCTCATCTGATAGCTGACCGCCAGCCGGGGAGAGAAATCAAAACCCGTAAAGTAATGATGGCCGAGCAACGCCCCACCCTGCACCAGCCAGTCTTGGGCGGGACGCCACTCGGCATGGGCGAACACATTACCCAGCGTGCCGCCCAGTGTTTCACCCGTGGTGTAGG
>JAYUCZ010000184.1:0-8739 GCA_043740065.1 Thiobacillaceae bacterium
TGGCCTTGCCGCCCGGACGCATCTTTTGCACGCCTTGTGTCCAGCAGGGGATGACCTGCTTCAATGGGAAGGAGATGGGCTGTTTGCGCTGGTAAGAGCTGTCGAACTCCGTGCCGTTGGTAAGCTTGCCGCGATAGTGCACCTTGACTGTGTCGCTGGCCGAAGGAGTCGCGCCGCTGCCTTGCTTAAGATGCGTAACCACCACGCCGGAAGGCAAGGTTTCACCAGCCATGGGCTGGGCCTGTGCGCTGGTGCTGACAAGTGCGATTGCGATCAGAAATTTAACGATGTTCATGGGCGCGATTCTTTGTGCAGAAAATGGGGCTGTGCTTGGGTGTTTGCCGAGATTATGGCTGACCACAATATGTTTGTGGAGGTTTGGGAGAACGGTCGCTTCCCGAACCCTTTCAGTATCGCATCTGGCGCCGCAATTATTGGCGCAATTATTGGCATAATGCGCCCCTCGTATTCAGTCATCGGCCTTGCCACACACAGGCCGATTCATCCACCAGGTCGAATCATGCTCCCTTCCATCGAACAACGACTCGCCGCCGAGGTTGCGGCCAAACCCGCGCAAGTTGCCGCTGCCATTGCCTTGCTGGACGAGGGGGCGACGGTGCCGTTTATTTCGCGCTACCGCAAGGAGGCGACGGGCGGCCTGGACGATGCGCAACTGCGTTTGCTGGAAGACCGTCTGCGTTATCTGCGCGAGATGGAAGATCGCCGCGCTGCCATCATCGAATCCATTACCGAGCAGAACAAGATGACACCGGAGTTGTTAAAGGCCATCTCATTTGCGCCGGACAAAACGCAACTGGAAGACCTGTACCTGCCCTACAAGGTCAAGCGCCGCACCCGCGCACAGATTGCGCTGGAGGCAGGGCTGGAAGCGCTGGCGGATGCGCTGCTGGCCAACCCGCTGCGCAGTCCGGATGGAGAGGCTGCCAACTATCTGCGCGCGCCGTTTACCACCGAGCAGGGCGACAACCCCGGCGTGGCGGATGCGAAAGCGGCGCTGGACGGTGCGCGGCAGATACTGATGGAACGCTTTGCCGAGGATGCGGGTCTGCTGCAAGCCCTGCGCGAATACGTGCAGGAACACGGCGTGGTGGAGTCCAAAGTGCGCGAAGGCAAGACTGACGCAGCGGAAAAGTACGCCGACTATTTCGATTACGCCGAATCCATCAATACCATCCCCTCGCACCGTGCGCTGGCGGTGTTTCGCGGGCGGCGCGAAGACATGCTGGACGTGCGCCTGCGCCTTTCTAGCGAGGAAGAAAAGCCAACCTGGGGAACACCGCACAACCCCTGCGAGCAACGCATTGCCAGCCGCTTCGGCATTCAAGACCAGAGCCGCCCCGCCGACCGCTGGTTGCAAGACAGCGTGCGCTTTACCTGGCGCGTCAAGCTGTCCGTGCATCTGGAAACCGAGCTGATGGGCGCGTTGCGCACCCGCGCTGAAACCGAAGCCATCAACGTGTTTGCACGCAACCTCAAAGCCCTGTTGCTGGCCGCACCCGCCGGCCCGCACGTCACCATGGGGCTGGATCCCGGCATCCGCACCGGCGTAAAAGTGGCGGTGGTGGACGAAACCGGCAAGCTGTTGGACACCGCCACCATTTACCCGCACCCGCCGAAGAGCGACTGGGACGGTGCGCTGCACAGCTTGAGCAAGCTGGCCGAGAAACATCGTGTATCCGTCATCGCCATCGGCAACGGCACGGCTTCGCGTGAGACAGACAAGCTGGCACGCGACCTCATCAAGCTGCGCCCCGAGTTGAACATGACCAGCATCGTCGTGTCCGAAGCGGGCGCGTCGGTGTATTCCGCGTCCGAATTCGCCTCGCACGAACTGTCCGAGCTGGATGTGTCGCTGCGCGGCGCGGTCTCCATCGCGCGCCGCTTGCAAGACCCGCTGGCCGAGCTGGTGAAGATCGACCCCAAATCCATCGGCGTTGGCCAATACCAGCACGACGTTAGCCAGTATCAGTTGGCGCGTTCGCTGGACGCGGTGGTGGAAGATTGCGTCAACGCCGTGGGCGTGGATGTGAATACCGCATCGGTGCCTTTGCTGGCGCGTGTCTCCGGTTTAAGCAACAGCGTGGCGCAGGCCATCGTTTCTTTCCGCGATTCCAAAGGTAAATTCGCCAGCCGCGCACAACTGCGCGACGTGCCGCGCCTGGGCGAGAAAACCTTCGAACAGGCGGCGGGCTTTTTGCGCATCATGGACGGCCACGACCCGCTCGATGCCTCCGCCGTGCATCCCGAATCGTATCCGCTGGTGCAAACCATCCTCGCCGACATCAAGCAGAACATCAAGGCCGTGATCGGCAACAGCAGCCTGTTGAAGTCGCTTAACCCGGCGAGCTACGCCAACGAAAAATTCGGCCTCCCCACCATCAGCGATATTTTGAAAGAGCTGGAAAAACCAGGCCGCGACCCGCGCCCAGAATTCACCACCGCCAGCTTCAAAGAAGGCGTGGAAAAACTCGCCGACCTCAAGCCCGACATGATCCTGGAAGGCGTTGTTACCAACGTCGCCGCGTTCGGCGCGTTCGTGGACATCGGCGTGCATCAAGACGGGTTAGTCCACATCTCCGCCCTGTCCAACACCTTCGTTAAAGATCCGCACAGCGTGGTCAAGGCCGGCCAGATCGTAAAAGTGAAAGTGCTGGAAGTGGACGAAAAGCGCAAACGCATCGCGCTCACCATGCGGCTGACGGATACGGCGGCGCAGGCGGGCGAAAAGCCGCAAGCGGCACAGCGCGACAACCGCAGTCAGGGCAAACAGGCAGGCGGCAAACCCAACCGCGAGACCGCCTCAGTCGCCATGGGCGGCGCCATGGCGGCGGCGTTCTCCAAGTTGAAGGGGTGAGGCTGGTTTGCAGGATTGCAGAAGGCAGGATCGCTCTGTCAAACTCACGAAATTCATTTGACCAAATACCTTGGTGAATTCGAGAGTGCGGCTCCGTCCCCAAACTGAATATGGATGCCAATTACCTGATTTGTCCGCGTTCAGGAATAAGGTCCGAGAAACCGACAGCCGTTGAAGTGGACCATGTGTTCGGGCGCATCGGCAAACCAGGCATGGGTTTCCCAAGCGGGGAAGGATGGATGCCCGGCTAAATCCTGGCGATTCCTGAATGCCGTGACATAGACCAAACCTGGTCTGGCTTTGTCGAACAGCCTTGCCAGTTCTGCCACGCGTGCCCCGTCCATCAACTTTTTGTCGCTGGCGCAGTCAGCCAGAATCAGTCGGTCATGCGCTGCATCAAACAGCACGATGTCGGGCATCTTGTCGTGGTCATCAATGACAAAGCCAAGGGCAGCAGATGTCGCTTCATTCATGGATGGCTTCTCGTGGCCTGCGGTTTTGGCATAAACAAGCACGCTATCGGGTACAAAACGCGGGGCGAAAGTTTTGCAAAAAGATTTAGCCAGTTTGCTTTGCCTGAGTTCGCTGCTTGGTTCGGGGTGTTTCATTTCCAGTTTTCGTCGTAGCGGGCGACCGCTTGGTAAAGCTCTTCCAGCCGGTCAACGGCAGCCGTGTAGAGCGCCATAAGCTCCGGCTGCGTTGTCAGGACGGGATGCTCACCAAGTGTCATTTGAAGATAGCTGGACGCGATATGGGTGCGGTCAAGAAGTTCGAAGTAGTGGCCGGGATTTATTTCGGTGGTGTCAGCTTTGTCCATGTCGCTGCCTCTTGGTTAAGGAGTCTTTGCCGTTGAGCTTGCCCCATCTGGTTCTTGCGCACATTACACAAGCGCCAACTGTCTGCCCGTAGCGCCTTCATCATCAAAATCCGCCCCGGATTTTTGTGACTGGAGAATTTTGGCAACCTGCCGGGCGAAAGTCTCGGCAAATCGAACCGGTACGGCGTTGCCAATTTGTAATTGCACATCGCGCTTGTTTTTCCCTTCGAATACCCAGCTATCGGGGAAGGTTTGAAGCCGCGCATATTCTCTGGGGGTAAACGTTCTGAGACGCGAGGCGGTAATTCGCCAAAGCGGAACTTCTGAGTCGGGGTTGCGAATGAACTTTTCTATGGCGCGGTTTTTTTCGACGCGTTGAGCGCGCACGTTTCCGATTGCCCAGCCCCAAACGGTTGCGGTATCTACCGCGGGAAACGGGGCATCAAAACTGCGGATCGGGGAACCGTCGGAAGCGGTTCGAGAAAAACGAACTGGAATCGCCTGCTCAGTCGGGTCGAAAGGTTCGTTCGTTTCAAAGTGAACCTGGCTCTTGAAGCCCCAGGACGGCTGGTGATTTGGCAGATCGCCGCCATTGCCCTGCCCTAGGTCGAAGAGGCTGTTGCGTATGGAGGTTTCTGCTCCGGGACTCGGAAATAAGAAACCTTTTGGAAGCGGTTCGCGTGTTGCGATGAAAACGAAGCGGCGGCGTGTCTGTGGTACGCCGTAACTGCTAACGCGAAAAACGTCGTAGGCAACGTGATAGCCGATTTCCCGGAATGCATCGGCAATTTCTTCAGAGAATGGCTTGCCTGACCACGGTGTTTTCATCGTGCGCAAGTTGAGTACGTTTTCTATCAGGATCACCCTCGGTTCGAGCAATGCGGCAATCCGGACGACTTCTCTGAATAAGGTATTGCGATCATCCGCCGCATTTCTGGAACCGCCGAGTGAAAACCCCTGACAGGGAAACCCGGCCAGCAATACATCAAGCTCTTCGCGTATTGACGGCGTGTAATCGCGCACATCGGCTTCATCAACGTGCCAATCAGGCCGGTTGCGCCGCAGGGTCTGGATTGCACAGGGCAAAATGTCCATCGACCCAAGGTGTTTAAAGCCTGCACGCTCAAACCCCAAGTCCAGTCCGCCTGCTCCTGAAAATAGGCCAAGAAATGTTCCGGCCGATTCTGCCTCAGGCTGGCTTGGAGACTTATGCAGCACCGTCATCGCCATCTTCTAAAAATGGTTCGTCAGCAATTTCGGTCATAAAAACTGGTGGACCAAGATCGTTGATTTCACGATAAACAGAAAAACGATGCTTTTGGCCTGCGTCGGGGTTGGCTATGAGTTGCGGTTCCAGGGAGTTGTCCAGCAAGTTGAATTTATAGCCAGCAACCACAAACTCGGTTTCTTGCCGTTCAAGGTTTCCTACGCATCGCAAGCGAGCATCGTTTACTGAGTCGTCTTGGCGAAGTATGAGTGTGATTTGGCCAGCCGTGCCACTCGCGAGGGCGAATGGTGTGGGGGCGACATACATTTTTCTGTCACGGATCATCAAGTCGCCATAGCTTCCAAACCCTTTGATGTTTTTATTTTTGTGGGTGTAATCGTGATCCGCGTTAAGGAAGTCCCCATCACAAATGACCAGGTCGTAAACCGGGAAATTTGCCCCCACGTCTTTTGGGTAACGGCCAAAAACGTAAAAGATTCGTCTTCCGTTATGTCGTCCGCTCGGAACCTGGCTATTGCAATCGTAGTTTGCGACTCGCCCCGGAAAAGCCAAGCCTTTCACTTCGAACCCCTCGGCCGAACTGACTAATCGAAAATCCGGGTATGAATTTCGTCCCGGATCGTCGAATGCCACATGGCAGTCGGCAAGCCGGGCGGCAAACCAGTCTTGAAAATGAAACTCCTTGTCACGACCGGATGCTCGCGAAATCAATACGCCAGAGCGAATAGCGTTGTGGCAGGTTAGAAAAACTTCAATGGCGGTCATTTTTTTGTGGGCGGGTTAATCCGAGATAATCCATTAGGGCGTTGACTGTTTGATTGCGGCACATGAGCCGATTTGTTCGGGTCTGAGGGGGTATTGAGTGGCCTCATAATCGTGGCTGACTCCGTTTGCTGTCACATTCGAGCCGTCCGTGTATGTCATTGCAAGACCTGACCCCGTGGCTGCTCACGTGGCTGCTCATGCGTCCCGGGCTGCCGATTAATTTGAGCCTGACCCCTTTAACTCATGGGCTTTTTTGGTGGTGGCGGCGGCGGCGGCACTGCGGGCTTAAGACCCTCGGTCTGTTTTTGTATGCCTTTTTGTATTCCGTCTTTGATGACGGCTCTAGTCAGGCCTTCATTTATCGGCTTCTTTTCCATTAGCGGTCTCCATACTGAAAGTGGGTGTGCCTTCAATTACGAAAGAACCCATTGGCTTAGATAAATAAATTAAAGGGACAGAATATAACTCTTCTGATGTCTCATACTCGAACACCGTAACCTCGGAAAGCACAATCTCCTGCATGGAATCAGTTTCAGAAAATGAAACAATTCTTCCCCGATAGGAGAGTTCGCCGGATTTATCTCTTACATAGACCCAATCAACCTCCTTGGCGTTTAGGAAGAAAGAGAAGAGATTCTCGTCACCATATTTACTCGATATATGTAGCTTCTGGGCAATTTTGTTAATTACTTTATGATTGACAATGAAAGAGGCAGTAGAAGCCACAACAGGTGCCAGCAAGGTCGCAAAGAAAACTTCAGAAAGATCGATAGACGTTGTTTGCTTTGTGACAATGGTCCAGACATTGAGCAATTCTGGCGGGGATGATTTAACGAAGCATAGCAACACTGAGACCCAGTGACTTATTGAGAACAAAGCCTGTAGAAGGACGTAACTTAAAACACCAAAAACAAATGAATAAATACTGTATTTGAAGCTGCCCCACTTTGGTGAGTGGACTGTAATTTTGTCGCAAATCAAACAAGCAATAACACCGGGGAACAGAACAACCGCAATTGCTATAGCGAGAGCATTCACAAGATCATCCATTAAAAATTAACTGAATAAATACATCTGTTTCATGCGAGCTGCCCCGCAATAGTGGGTTTAGGTAACATTGATTTCGTGAGCGCGGGCATCGATTTCAAGCTGAGCATATTCGTACCCGTCACTGGCGATTTGCTGCAAATAGACGGGGAAAAATTCTTCGATTGAACCCAAAGTCTCGTACTGAAAAACATGGCGGCACTCGTGTGAAATGAGGCGCACCGTGTCATGACCATAGACGATAAATATACTGTGACCCAACGTGAGACCGACCATCTGCGTACTAAGCAGCCCGGTTTGAATGGCAGCTTGCTTGAGCAGTGGCTCCTCCGGCATAGGCAATTGGTCAACGAGCTTCACCCGAATTCTTTCTGGTTGCCGCACACCAACTCGTCTAGCGACCTCAATTAACAAAGGCGGCAGTGGTTGCCCCACCACAGCCACATGCTCGGACTGAAAGTTGGCCCACGCAATTGCTGCGGGCAAGAGTTGAGGTAAAACCTCTTGTAGATTCATGGGGTAGGTACCTAACATTTGCAATTTTATCTGCTCAATCCCAGCTCAACGCCCCACCCGTCTGATACTCCGTCACCCGGGTCTCGAAGAAGTTCTTTTCCTTCTTCAAATCGATCATTTCGGCCATCCAGGGGAAGGGGTTGGTGGCGTGGGGGTAGAGTTCGTCGAGGCCGATCTGTTGGCAGCGGCGGTTGGCGATGAAGCGCAGGTATTCCTTGAACTGGCTGGCGTTCAGGCCGAGTACGCCGCGCGGCATGGTGTCTTCGGCGTAGCGGTACTCCAGTTCGACCCCCTTTTGAAATAGCGCCTTGAGTTCGTCCTTGAAGGCGTTGGTCCACAGGTGCGGGTTTTCCAGCTTGATGGTGTTGATGAGGTCGATGCCGAAGTTGCAGTGCATGGATTCGTCGCGCAGGATGTACTGGTACTGCTCGGCGGCACCGGTCATTTTGTTCTGGCGACCTAAGGCCAAAATTTGCACGAAGCCGACGTAGAAGAACAAGCCTTCCATGATGCAGGCGAACACGATCAGCGACTTGAGCAGAGCCTGGTCGGTTTCGGGCGTGCCGGTTTTAAATTGTGGATCGGTCAGCACGTCGATGAAGGGGATGAGGAATTCGTCCTTGTCGCGGATGGATTGCACTTCCTGATAGGCATTGAAAATTTCGCCTTCGTCCAGCCCCAGGCTTTCCACGATGTACTGGTAGGCGTGGGTGTGGATGGCTTCTTCAAACGCCTGGCGCAGCAGGTATTGACGGCACTCGGGCGCGGTGATGTGGCGGTAGGTGCCCAGCACGATGTTGTTCGCGGCGAGCGAGTCGGCGGTGACAAAGAAGCCGAGGTTGCGCTTGACCAGGCGGCGCTCGTCTTCGGTGAGCGCAGTCGGGTCTTTCCACTGGCTGATGTCGCGGCTCATGTTTACTTCCTGCGGCATCCAGTGGTTGGCGCAACCAGCCAGGTATTTTTCCCAGGCCCATTTGTATTTGAAGGGGACGAGCTGGTTAACGTCGGTGGTGCCGTTGATGACGCGCTTGTCGGCGGCCTGCATGCGGCGAAATTGTGCCTGATTGTTTGCGTTCGCAAACTGTGGCGCGGGCACGGTGGCCTGCGCGGATTTGAGCAGCGAGGCGGGAATGGGGGCATCGCCAAATCCAGACCCCATAACGGGTTGCAGGGCGGGGGTGGCGGTAAAGTCGTCTTCAAAGCTCAGCATGTTTTTGTCTCCTTGCTTTAGGTTTTTACTCCCTCTCCCTTGAGGGGAGAGGGTTGGGGTGAGGGTGAGTTCGTTGCTTAATCGAACTTTTCCTATTACCCGAATACTGTTTGGCCGGGGGTTGCCCTAAGGGGCTTCGATCCGCTACGCGCTGAAGCGCAGCAGGGGTAAAAGCAAATCCCCCGGCGCTTCGCGCCACCCCCTTTGTCAAGGGGGTTACTGCGTTTACTGGCACGACTCGCACTCTTCAAACCCCGCATCGCCGGGGCGCATGGTGCAGG
>JAYUCZ010000185.1:0-8724 GCA_043740065.1 Thiobacillaceae bacterium
TGGATCACCGCATTCTGGTTGACATCCATGATCTCGTAAGGCTTGATGGCCTTGGCGCGTTCGCTCTTTGCGCGGGCGCGTTCGGCCAGTGTGTGACGCAGCTTGAGCGGCAATGTCCGCAGCAAAGACAGCATCCAGGGCGTGCGTACCCAGCCACGCCAGCGCAGGTAGCGGCTGTCGTCTGTACACAGCGTATCGCCGTGCATCAACAGGGTGGACGTGCCGTATAAATTGACGGCACTGGGGTCGGCCAGCAATTGCATCCCGCTGACTTTTGCATAGCGTTTGGCCAACATAAAATCCCGGTTGCCGTGCATGAAGTAAACCGGCGTACCCGCGTTAACCAGCGCCCGGATGCGACCGGCGCACTCGTTGGCAATGGTCGAACGCGCATCGTCATCGCCCACCCAGTACTCGAACAAATCGCCCAGTATGTACAGCGCGTCGGTGCCTTTGGCGGTGTGATCGAGAAAATGAAAAAAGCGCCCGTTGGCTTGCGGGCGCTCGTCGGTCAGATGCAGGTCGGCGATAAACAGCGACCTGCCCGATCGTTGTGGCTTAGACACTAGATGATTTCAACCTTGGTAATGACGATGTCCTTCACCGGCACGTCCTGATGCCCCGCACGGCTGCCAGTGCGGGCTTTCTTGATGATATCGACGATGTCTTTGCCTTCGGTAACTTTGCCAAATACAGCGTAGCCATAGCCTTGAGGAGTGGGTGCAGTAAAGTTGAGAAAGCTGTTGTTGGCGATGTTGATAAAGAATTGCGCGGTGGCCGAACCGGGGTTCGAGGTGCGTGCCATGGCAACCGTGTAAGTGTCGTTTTTCAGGCCGTTGGCGGCTTCATTTTCAATTGGATCGCGGGTTGTTTTTTGCGTCATGCCCGCTTCGAAACCGCCGCCCTGAATCATGAAGCCGTCGATGACGCGGTGGAAAATCGTGCCGTCAAAGAATCCATCGCGCACATATTGCAGAAAATTAGCAACGGTTTTGGGGGCTTTTTCAGCGTCCAGTTCCAGCGTAATTACGCCAGCGGTGGTGTGCAGTTTGACCATATTTTCCTCTTATAAAATCGTTTCATGAATGATGCGCCAGCGGCCATTTTCGCGCTGCCAGTACTGGCGTTTTCTGGAAACATTGTTCAGGTTGTTACTTTTGTAATCCTGTTCGAATGTCACGATCGCCAACTCGCTGCTGTTTGGCTGGCGGTAAATGCTCAAGTCTGTAAGCGCGACTGTAACCCAGTTTTTACCTGCATTGACCCGGCGTTTGGATGCCGAGAATTCGCCTAGTGTCTGGTCGCCGATACGGAATTTCTGTGAATAATGGGCGAGCAAACGGTTGGTGTCGAGGCTTTCCCAATCGCGTTTCCAGTTGTTTAGCGCTTCATTCAAATCATCTTTGGCAACCGTGAGCGCCGCAGGGTCAGCCCAGGTAAGTTCGGGTGCAATGATGACGGGGGTTAGGCCGGATTTGATGAAGCGGCCCAAGGATTTCAGATCGTCATTGGACAAAACAACGCAACCATCGCTGGCTTTGGGTGGGCGCGCGTAAGTGTCACGTGGTACGCCATGCAGCCAGATGCCGTGACCGTTGCGCCCGTTTCTTGCGTCCCACTCGTTGGGGTAGCTCAAGGGGTAGGCACCAGCGCCATACAATTCCTCGAGCTCGCTATCTGGCTTGAAACCGGTAATGGTGTAGAGCCCGATGGGTGTGCGCTTGTCGCCTTCCTTGACTTTGCCTGTGCCCAGCTTGCCAACCGTAACGTAGTAATCCGCCACCCGGCGAATTCCGCTGGGCGAGTTCTCGAAGACATAGAGACGCGCCCGGCTGGCATCCACAGCGAATGCGTAGCGAATGTCGCCAGATAGTTGCAATAATTCCTCGGGCAGGAAAGTTTGTTCGATGGGATCGTTGATGGCCTTGATGCGGGCCTTGGCTTCATCCCGCAGATCGTCCTGCTGATCGCGTGAGCCACGGGCGTTGCCCAGGGTGGTGAGCGGTTGCGCACGAGCCAGCAGAATATCCCCTCTGACTAGTTGCGCAAGCCTGAAATTAGGATAACGATCCAGCAGCTTGTCGATCGAAACCAGGGCGCTGTCCATTTTGCTCTGGCGGATATCCAGCAAGCTGTTTGAGAGCAGCCTGTCGGCCTCGCTGGTCTCGGCAGCGGCGGGTAAAGCTGCTGTCAGCAAGGCTGAGGACAGCAGGATACGGGTCAGGATCATCAACGACCTGATTCGCGCAGGATGCGCCATTTTCCGTCAGCCAGTTCCAGTTCCAGGGTCTTGCTGGAATTGTTTTTCAACTTGCCGGATTCATAAGCCTGTTTGAACTGTACGCTGGCACGATTGGATGAAACGCGCTGGACGGAAATATCGCGCAGGGTGACGGAAATGCGTTCGGCCTTGCTGATGCGTTCGCGTCTTTGGGTAGCCCAGTCGGCATAGCTCATGCCTGAAGGAGAAAAATCAGGCGAGTAATGTGCAAGATAGGTATCGACATCCTTGTTTGACCAGGCTTTTGCCCAGGCTTGCACAAACTCAACCGAATCGGCGGAGTCAGTAGAAATTGCTGTGGGCTTTGTTTGGGCTGTGGTATCTGGTTTGGTTGTTGCGAGTGGTGCGGGAGACTTGCTGGCGACGGCTGTTGTCGGTGGAATAGCGCTTGTGGCGGGGGATTTTGTCGCGACGGTTTTGCGTGGCTGCCCGGACATCATGTCCTTGATTAGCGCCAGTTTGGTCTGCGCGGTTTTATTGTCGCCATCAATTTGTAGCGCCTTGTCATAGGCCTGTGAAGCCATTTTCGCATACAGGTCGCCCAGATTTTCGTGCGCAGTAGCGTAGCTCGGATGCGTGCGGATGGCCATTTCCAGGGCGTTTTTCGCGGCATCATATTTGCCTTGGGAGGCGTAGAGCACGGCCAGATTGTTGTATGGCTCGGGCAGCTCCGGGTAATCGTCCGTAATGCTGGTAAATACCTGAATGGCTTCGCTGGTTTTGTTCAAATCGGCCAGAACCAGACCTTTGAGAAAGCGCACTTGCGCATCTTTGGGATTTTTCGCCAGGGACTGATTGGCGCGGGACAGCGCATTGTTCAAGTCACCCTTGCGGAGCAACTGGTTGATGGCCTGGATGTCATCAGCATAAACACTGGCAGGGCATAGCAGGGATAAGCCCAGCGCAGTCAGACTGGCTAATTTTTTGAGGCTGGACATGGAGCAAATAGGCATGTGATAAACTCGAATCATCATTTCAGTAACGCTGAATTCTAACAACTCCTGCGGTTCTGTGGGCGGTTTGCCTGCAAGCGGACGGGGCTTTACATTCGTTTTTCAATGCTCAAGCTGTACAACTCCCTAAACCGTCGATTAGAACATTTTGTTCCCATCCTGCCAGGCCAGGCGCGCATGTATGTATGCGGCATGACGGTTTATGACTATTGCCATCTTGGCCATGCCCGCGTGTTTGTGGTGTTTGACATGGTGGCACGCTGGTTGCGTGCCAGCGGCTTGCAGGTGATTTATGTCCGTAATATTACCGATATTGACGACAAAATCATCAAACGTGCCCAGCAAAACCATGAAACGCCCACGGAACTGACCAATCGCTTTATCCAGGCCATGCATGAGGATGAAGCGAAACTCGGTGTGTTGCGCCCCGATGTAGAGCCGCGTGCGACCGATTACGTGACCGAGATGCTGGCCTTGATCCAGACTTTGGAAATTCGGGGTCTGGCTTATCAGGCTGAAAATGGCGACGTGTATTACAGCGTGCGCGGTTTTGCGCATTATGGTCAGCTATCCGGTAAGTCGCTGGATGATCTGCGGGCGGGCGAGCGTGTCGAGGTAGACCAAAGCAAGCGCGACCCGCTCGACTTTGTGCTGTGGAAAGCCGCCAAACCCGGTGAACCAGCGTGGCCTAGTCCCTGGGGACATGGTCGCCCCGGCTGGCATATCGAATGCTCGGCCATGAGCGGCAAACTGCTGGGCAGGCATTTTGATATTCATGGTGGCGGGCAGGATTTGCAGTTTCCGCATCACGAGAATGAGATTGCCCAATCTGAGGGTGCGCACGAGTGCAAGTTCGTTAATTACTGGCTGCACAACGGGTTTGTGCGCGTCGATAACGAAAAAATGTCCAAGAGTCTGGGCAATTTTTTCACCATCCGCGAAGTGCTGGAAAAATTTGACCCGGAAGTCGTGCGTTTCTTTATCCTGCGCGCCCATTACCGCAGTCCGCTGAATTATTCCGATGCGCATTTGGAAGATGCCAAGGGTGCGCTGACCCGGCTTTATACGGCGTTGAAGAATGTACCGCCAGCAGAATTGGAGCTGGATTGGACTGATTCTTGGGCGGCGCGTTTCAAAGTGGCCATGGACGAGGACTTCAATACGCCGGAAGCGATGGCTGTGCTATTTGAGTTGGCTGGAGAAGTCAATCGAGGCCGTAGCGTACAAGTATCAGGATTGCTGAAAGCGCTGGGTGGAGTGTTAGGTATTTTGCAACAAGACCCCCCTGCATTTCTTCAGGGGAAGGTGATGTCGGTTAAAAGTGTTCTTGTCGCGACCAGTTTTGTCGAGTTTGAAGTCGTTTACGGGGAGGAGCGCATTAAAAGGTTGATAGAGGAGCGTCGCGCTGCCAAGCAAGCTAGAAACTTTGCAGAATCAGACCGCATCCGTGACGAATTGAAATCAGCCGGAATTATTCTGGAAGACAGCCCGCAGGAAACAACTTGGCGCAGGGCTTGATTGTCCGAGAGTCACACAATAAAAAACGGGACGCTGCAGCGTCCCGTTTTTTGTATTACTTAAGCCGAAATTACTTGGCAGCAGGTGCAGCAACCGGAGCCTGGAAGAAGCTCAGGGGGTTGAACGCAGCGGTCATGTCGGTGATTGCTTTGGTATCAGCAAAAGAACCCCAGGTGCCGTAGGTCTTGGGATCAGCAGCAACAGCAGCGTACTTGCCGTAGGTGTTCACGTCAGCCATTTTGAAAATGCTTTCGTAGCTTTTCATGTCCATGGAAGCGCCCATCCACTTGGTGGCAACGGCGGGGTTCATGGCGTTCAGAGCGGGCTGGTAGGATTTCATGTCCATGGAAGCGGTCATCCAGCGCATCATTTTTGCAGGATCAGCCATGCTGGTCATGAATGCGGTGTAGAAGTTGGGGTCCATGGCGGCAGCCATCCACTTGGTGGCCACAGCGGGGTCGCTGTAGGACACGGCGTTGATGAGCAGAGCGGAGTCCATGGAAGCGCTGATGCCCTTGGTGTAGGTAGCGGGTTCCATGGAAGCGTTGGCAGCAGTAACGTAGAAGCCGGGTTCGGTCATGGCGTTGAACATGCCCAGAACAGCTTTCGGGTCTTTGAACGCGGCGCTCAGAGCGACGGGGTTGGTCACGGTTGCAACAGTCGCGTCAGCGAAAGCAACTTGGGTCGCGGCCAGGGCAGCAATCAGGGCAATCTTTTTCATCTTTAAATACTCCAATGGTTTGTTAAGGGTGTTAAGGGAATGCTGTTATGGCTGATCAATCAGCCTGGTATGAATAATACATAAAATAATTAAATGCTCATATATTTATGTTGTTAATTGATAACAAAAAACCGGCTTTCGCCGGTTTTTTGTATCTTTCATGCAACATTTCAGGTGTGCTGCGTGTTGCGCTCCGGTTTACTTGGCTGGAGCGGTGGGCGTAGCAGCAGGTGCTACCGGCTGAGCAAACATTTTGCCCCATGCGTTCGGGTCAAAGAAGTTGAACGCGTAAGCAGGCGCGGCGGCCTGAGCTGTTGCGGGCGCGGTAGCTGACTGGCCAAACGTACCAAATATGGAACTCAGGTCAAACGGGTTGGGCACACTAACTGGAGCCGCAGCGCCAGTGACAGGGGCGGCCAGCGTGGTTGGAGTCATGAAGCTACCCCAGGAACCGTAAGTGGCCGGGTTCATGGATTGACCCACCCAGGAAGTGTAGAGGTTGGGATTAATGGGAGCCATCATCCATTTCATGTACATGCTGCGTATTCCACTGAAACTGGACAGCCAGTCCACGGCAAAGTGGACAGTCGGAGCGTAGCGACGCGGGGTTTTGTAGTTTTACTCTGAATCCTGTTTTTGGGTCAAACTGTTTTTGCGTTTTCGCATGGATTCTCCGGTCAGGATCAGCTGATGCGCGTTATGCACCAAACGATCGAGGCTGGCATCAGCCAGCGTTGGATCGCCGATGGATTCATGCCAGTTCGCCACCGGTAATTGGCTGGTCACGATGGTGGAGCGATGGCCGTGCCGGTCATCGAAGATTTCCAGCAGATCACGTCGCGCGGAATCAGTCAGCAATGCCAGCCCCCAGTCATCCAACAGCAGCACATCCGTCTTGGCGAGTTGCGTCAGCAGCTTGCTGTAACGCCCGTCTCCATGCGCAATCGCCACATCCTCGAACAATCGCGGCATCCGCAGGTAAAGCACCGATTTGCCCTGACGGCACGCCTGGTTGGCCAGAGCGCAGGCCAGCCAAGTCTTGCCGACACCCGTGGGGCCGGTGATCAGCACATTCTGGTGTTCCGCCACCCATGCACCCGTCAGCAGCCGGTTAAACAAGGCGCGATCCAAGCTGCGCGCCGCACGGTAATCCACATCTTCGGCCACCGCCGTCTGCTTGAGTTTCGCCCGTCGCAGACGACCGGAGGTTAGCCGGGATTCACGTTCGCTGACTTCGCGTTCGACCAGCAGTCCCAGCCGTTCCTCAAAGGACAGGTGCGCAATGTCGGGTAATGCCTGCTGCTCGGCCAGTGCGCGTGCCATGCCGAACAGGCGTAGCTGGTGGAGTTGGTCGTGCGTGGGATGATTGAGCATGGGTGAGTCTCCTGTGGTTAATGGTAATAGTCCGGGCCACGCACATTGGCGTGTTCCAGTGGCAGGGATGCCTGGGTGGCCATCGCCGGACGCTGCCGGTCCAGGCCGTTCTTGAGAATCGAATGGATGCTGCGGTAGCTGGCGGCGTTCAGCTTCATGGCACGGGCGCACGCCGCCTCCAGGCGCTCGTTGCCAAAGCTCTTGGCCAATCGCAACACGCCAAGACAGGCGCGGTAACTTTGTTGCGGGTGTTTGCGTGACCCCAGCATCACTTGCGCGGCGGCCTGTGTATGGCTGCCGATGCCCTGCGCCCAATCGAGCAGACGCTGGTCATTCCAGCCGGCGATAGCTTGATGTGACGGAGGCATGTGCGGGTCTAGCGTGGTATGCCGCCCTTTAAGCGGGCTTCGTGCATGCGCGGCAACACGCTGGCCTCGATGAAATACCTCAACCGTGGTGGCCGTCATGCGTATCTCCATCTGCTGGCGGGCAAGACGGTAAGGCACCGAGTAGTAGTGGCCATCGCCCTCGACGTGATAGTCGATGCCGACGCGAACGGTCTTCCATTCGGCGTATTCATACCGGCATTGCGGGAGGGGATGGAGTACAGGACGATCCATTTCAAGGAATGCACTGTGGCGGTAGCCGGGAAGTTTCTTGAAGGCGCGATGATTCAGGGATTCCAGCAGTTCGGCCACGGCACGGTTGGCTTCAGCCAAGCTGAAGAAACGCTGATTGCGCAGCCGCGCCAGAATCCAGCGCTCCACAATCAGTACGCCGCCCTCCACCTTGGCTTTGTCCTTGGGTTTGCGTGGGCGTGCCGGCAGCACGGCGACCCCGTAATGGTGGGCAAGGTCACAAGGGCGGATGAGGTCTGGGTCGTAATAGGAGGCGTGTTTGACCCCCGACTTGAGGTTGTCCGGGACGAGAATCTCGGGAACGCCGCCGAGGAACTCGAAGGTGCGGACGTGAGAGCCGATCCAATCCGGCAGTTGTTGCGTCCAGGTCGCCTCGGCGTAGGTGTAGCTGGAGGCCCCGAGAGAGGCGACGAACAGCTGCGCGGTCAAAACCTCGCCGGTCAAACCGTCGAAGATCTCGATCGTGGTGCCGGCGTAGTCGACGAACAGCTTGTCGCCGGCCGTGTGCGTCTGCCGCATCGTCGGCGACAGGCGTTTGCGCCAGTCCTGATACAGCTCGCAAAAGCGGCTGTAGCCATGGCCTTGCGGGTGCGTGGCGCGATGCTCCTCCCACAGCAGCTGCAGCGTCACGCCGGGCCGCTTCAGCTCGCGATGGAGCGCCGCCCAATCGGGCTTGGGACGCTGCTCCTTGCTGATCGCCAGCTGCGGCGGGAACAGGCGCGCTTCGAGCGCCTCGTCCGTCAGCTCGTCGGGCAGCGGCCAGCCAAGGCCGGCACGCCGCGCACGCCCCAGATAATCGATGATCGTGCTCTGGCCGATGCCGAGGCTCGCACCGATCCGCCGGCTCGGCAGACTAGACGCGTGAAGCCGCGGCACCTCGCGAAGTTTGCGCATGGGTAATCTCGCCGTGGGCATGTGCCCCTCCCTGTTGCAAAGGGAGGCGAGGCGATGCCGATTCGCAGATCACCCAACGACGAAATCACTTCATTCCACAGGCTCGTGCCGCTGATCGGGATCGCCCGGAACGGGTGATCGGGATCGATCGGAAACAGCGATCGGGATCAATCGGAACGACTGATCGGGATGCACCGGTGCGGGCACTTATGCAACTGCACACAGGATCGGCATTTTCCGCGCAACTCGCACGCGTGAATCATTCAGGTTGCGACTATGCTTTGTCGGGATTAATCGAAGATGGCGATGAGAAGTTACTCTTCAACATACATACCGACGGCACGG